>JAHJHC010000021.1 GCA_018824145.1 Candidatus Omnitrophota bacterium
ATGATGGTGCAACTCTATGGTTGGTCTTGAAACTTAAGGCCTCTCCGAAAGTGCCGTTTGATTTTAAGGATTATTATGCTGTTCCGAAAAACAGATGAGGGAAGGAGTTTCTAATGAACATATGTATAATTGGTGCGGGTTATGTCGGACTTGTAACAGGTGCGTGTTTTTCTGATTTAGGTAATAAGGTTATCTGTGTAGATAACGATAAGAAGAAAATAGATATGCTTAAAAAATCAAAGATACCTTTTTATGAAAAGGGCCTTGAGGATATGGTAAGAAGGAACATGAAGGCACAGAGGCTATCTTTCTCATCCAGCATAAAAGAAGGCGTAAGGAATTCTCTTGTTATTTTCATATGCGTAGGCACGCCTCCTAAGGCAAATGGTGAGGCAGATCTTTCATTTGTAGAAGATGTTGCGTGCGAAATAGCTAAAAATTTAACCAGCTATCGGCTTATAGTCGAAAAAAGCACTGTCCCTGTTGAGACAGGTAAATGGGTCGAACATACTATAAAGATAAACGTTAAAAAGAAGATAAAGTTCGATGTGGCTAGTAACCCTGAATTTTTAAGAGAAGGCACTGCTATCGAGGATTTCCTGCACCCTGATAGGATTGTAATAGGGGTAGAGTCAAAAAGGGCAAAAGAGATTCTTTTGGATTTATATAAGGGGATTGATGCAGAGATAGTAGTAGCTGATATAAAAAGTGCAGAACTTATAAAACATGCGTCTAATTCTTTCCTTGCAATAAAGATCTCTTTTATGAATTCAGTAGCTAATATATGTGAACGGACAAACGCAGACGTCATAAAGGTTGCGCACGGCCTCGGCCTAGACACCAGGATAGGAAAGGAATTTTTAAAAAGCGGGATAGGGTATGGAGGGTCCTGTTTTCCGAAAGATGTGGACGCATTTGTCCAGATTTCAGACAAATTGGGGTATGATTTTGGGATCCTTAAGGCAACCAGACGTGTAAACGAACAGCAAAAGGCGCTTTTTGTAAGGAAGATAGAAGAGGCATTGTGGATTGTAAAGGATAAGACGATAGGTGTCCTGGGATTGAGTTTTAAACCTCAGACCGATGATATGAGGTCTGCCCCTTCGATAGATATAATAAATTCTTTGAAGGAAAATGGGGCAAAGATAAAGGCCTATGACCCGCAGGCAATGAAAAAGGCGAAGACTATTTTCAAGGGTATTACATTTTGTAATGATCCCTATCAAGTAGCTAAGAATAGCGATGCCCTTGCCATAGTGACAGAGTGGCATGAGTTTGAAGTTTTGGATTTGAGGCGCATAAAGAAGCTTATGAAGAATCCTTTAGTTGTAGATGGCAGGAATGTATTCGATCCGAAGAAGATGAAAAAACTGGGTTTCAAATATATCTCTATTGGGAGGTGATAATAGAAGGTGATAAAAGATGTTGAGGTAAAGAAATTAAAGTTGATTCCTGATGATCGTGGCAGGCTTATGGAGATCCTTCGCTCTGACGAAGAGATGTTCCGGAAGTTTGGTCAGGTGTATATGACAACTGCTTATCCGGGCATAGTAAAGGCCTGGCATTATCATAAAAAGCAGGATGATTATTTTACCTGTATCTCTGGGACAATGCGTCTTGCTCTTTTCGATGCGCGTGAGGACTCTCCTACATATAAAGAGACAAACGAGTTTATTATAAATCTGGATAATCCGACTTTGGTGAAAATCCCAAAATTTGTATATCATGGTTTTAAATGCGTAGGAGATAATGAGGCGATGGTAATAAATATCCCTACATTACCTTATTCTCCTGGTGAGCCTGACGAGTATAGGCTGGATGCGTTTAAAAATGATATACCTTATGATTGGAAGAAATAAGGAGATACTATGAAAGGCGTAATATTGGCAGGAGGGCTTGGAAAGAGACTTGAGCCTTTGACTCTTATAACAAATAAGCATCTCCTACCGGTTTATGATAAACCTATGATATTTTATCCGATTGAGACCTTGGTTGAGGCCGGGATAAAAGATATCCTTATTGTTACGGGCGGAAATCACGCAGGTGAATTTCTTCGTCTCTTAGGTAATGGCAAAGAATTCGGCTTAAAGCATATAAATTATGCCTATCAAAAGGGAGAAGGGGGTATAGCAGAGGCCTTGGGTCTGGCAGAACACTTTGTAGACAAAGACAAGGTTATTGTTGTTCTCGGTGACAATATACTTGATAAGACTATAAAACCATATGTGGATGATTTCAAAAAACAGCCCAAAGGCGCAAAGATACTTTTAAAAGAGGTTGATGACCCTGAGAGGTTTGGTGTAGCTGAAGTAGACGGTAACAGGATTTTAACAATAAAAGAAAAACCCAAAAAGCCTAAATCTAAATATGCTGTTACAGGAATTTATATGTATGACAAGAGGGTCTTTGAGATAATAAAGACTCTGGAGCCGTCTAATAGAGGAGAGCTTGAGATCACAGATGTAAATAATGATTATATATCTTGCGGAGAGATGACTTTTGCCATGGTGGATGGTTGGTGGACCGATTGCGGCACGCATGAGTCGCTGTTGAAGGCAGGTAATCTTATCGCAAAAAGGGAAGGCCCAAAATGAGATTATTTGTAACCGGTGGTTGCGGTTTTATAGGGTCGAATTTTATACGCTATATTCTGCGTAAACATCCACATCCGAACTATAAGATCATAAACCTGGATAAACTTACTTATTGTGGTTGTAAGGATAATCTGAAAGATATAGAAAAGGACAGACGGTACAGATTCATAAAAGGTGATATATGTGACAAGGGTTTGGTGGATAGGATTACAAAAAATTGCGATGCCATAATCAACTTCGCTGCAGAAAGTCATGTGGATAGGTCTATTGAGGATGCTGCTTCTTTTATTCATACCAATATTTATGGCGTCCATGTACTTTTGGATGCGGCAAAGAAATATAAACTTAAACGCTTTGTTCAGATTAGTACTGATGAGACCTACGGAAGTATTCAAAAGGGTTCTTTCAAAGAAAATAGCCTCTTACATCCTAATAGCCCCTATGCTGCTTCTAAGGCAGGAGGGGATCATTTAGCATTGGCGTATTATACGACTTTTAAAGTGCCGGTTATTATCACAAGGAGCAGCAATAATTTCGGGCCGTATCAGTTTCCAGAGAAGGTTATCCCGCTTTTTATTACCAATCTACTTGAAAATAAAAAGGTGCCTCTTTATGGGGATGGGTTGAATGTTCGAGACTGGCTGTATGTGCTGGATAATTGCAGGGCGATAGACGTGGTTTTACATAAGGGAAAGACCGGTGAGATTTATAATATAGGCGGGGAGCGTGAGATACCGAATATAAAACTTACCCGTATAATTCTAAGGCTTTTAAAAAAGCCGGATAGTCTCATAAAGCATATTACTGATAGACTGGGACATGATAGGCGCTATTCGCTGGACTCAACAAAGATAAGACGATTAGGCTGGCGCCCTACTAAAGATTTTAACGTAGCAATAAAAGAGACTATCGAATGGTATAAAAATAATAGAGCTTGGTGGGAGAATAAGAAATAAAAATCTGAACAAAATGAAAATAAACCCTAATTAGGAGATATTATGAACGAACTTAAATTGAAAATCAACAATAAGA
>JAHJHC010000022.1 GCA_018824145.1 Candidatus Omnitrophota bacterium
ATAGAAGAATATCTTTATGGTGTGTTGTATCACGAAGTCTCCCATCGCTGGCCTATGGAGGTTTTGAAGGCACAGGCTATTGTTTCCAGGACTTATGCATTATATCAAAAACTTGTCAGTAAAAATAAATATTTCGATCTCACTTCAGATATCTATTCTCAGGTATATGGAGGCCGGACCTCGGAAACGTGGCGTACTAGACTGGCTGTAAATTTAACCAATGGGCAGATTTTGACATATAACGGTAAGGTATTCCCGAGTTATTATCATGCTACTTGTGGAGGCAGTATATCTGATGCTAGCAGTATATGGAATATCGATATCCCTGCTTTACGCAGCAAGCCATGTAGTTTTTGCACTTTATCACCGCATTTTAGTTGGAAGAAAGAGTTGAGATTGAAAGATATAGAGGATAAGCTTCGAAAAGGAGGCTATAATATTTCTCTTGTTTCTATCGGGATTTTAAAAAGAGATGAAAGTGGGAGGATATTGGATCTGATGTTAAAAGGAAAAGAAAGTGACATTGAACTGAGTGGTAACAAGTTCAGGTTGCTGGTGGGGCCGAATATTATAAAAAGCACTAATTTCGAAGTCGAGATAAAAAATGCCTTTATTGCTTTTTATGGCAAAGGTTGGGGGCATGGTATAGGCATGTGTCAATGGGGTGCGTATAATATGTCAAGAAAAGGCTGGAAGGTAGACCAGATACTGGAATATTATTATCCGGAGACAGAGATAGTTCGGGTGGAATAGTAATTGTATGGAATTCCAATGTTTGATGCTGGATTCTGGATCTTTGATGCTTGTAATACAATACCAGCATCCAGTATCAAGCATCCAGGATCAAGAAAGTCAGGCTATCTTATGAGACTATCTGATTTCGACTATAATTTACCCAAGGAGTTGATAGCGCAATATCCTAGTCAGAAACGGGATGAATCCAGGCTTTTAGTGCTACATAGGGATACAGGAAAGATAGAGCATCGGATTTTCAAGGAAATAATCGAATACTTTCATAGAAGTGACTTATTGGTATTGAATGATACGAAAGTCGTTCCTGCGAGATTAATCGGAAAAAAGCAGACAGGCGGGAAAGTGGAGGCTTTAGTTCTAGATGTTGGTAAGAGGCGTGATTATAGGGCCTTGCTAAAACCATCTAGAGGTTGTGGGGTGGGGAGTAGATTGATTTTTGGCAATGGCGAATTAGAGGCAAGAGTTGTTAAAAGAGAAGACGGTATTAATTTTTTAAGATTTGAGTGTAACGGAGATTTTGAAGAGTTATTGGAGAAATTAGGCAAGATGCCGTTACCGCCTTATATAAAACGGGAATCGGATGCTTCTGATAAAGAAAGATATCAGACGATTTATGCTAAAAAAAGAGGTGCTGTCGCAGCCCCTACAGCAGGACTGCACTTTACAAAGGACCTGCTTTTATGCATATCCCGTAAAGGAGTGGATGTTGAATATGTCACACTACATGTTGGCTATGGGACATTCAGGCCTGTAAAAAGCGAAGACATAACTAAGCATAAGATGGAAAAAGAATATTTTGAAGTAAAAAATAAGGTCGTTGAAAAATTGAGAAATAAAATTGGCAAAACTATAGCAGTTGGTACAACAGCCGCAAGGACATTAGAGGCCATCGTTGTAACGCAAGCTTTGGGGCTACATAACGAATACAGTGATTGGACGGATCTATTCATCTATCCGCCTTATAAATTTAAGGCTATCGACGCACTTTTGACAAATTTCCATTTACCAAAGACGACCCTTTTTATGCTGGTAAGCGCTTTTTGCGGAAGAGGGCTTTTGTTTAAGGCGTATCAGGAGGCAATAGATAAAAAATATAGGTTTTATTCATACGGCGATGCGATGTTGATATTATAATGTTTAAAATAACACACAGAGACAATAAAACAGATGCTAGGGTTGGTTTAATAGAGACGCCTCATGGAGTTATAGAGACGCCTGAATTTATGCCAGTTGGCACGCAGGCTACTGTAAAGGCACTCTCTTGTGAGGAGTTAGAGTATTGCGGGACCCAGATTGTTTTGGGGAATACTTATCATCTTTATCTTAGGCCTGGTATGGAGATTATTAAGAATGCAGGGGGACTGCATAGATTTATGTCATGGCCTAAGCCTATTTTGACTGATAGCGGCGGCTTTCAGATATTTAGTTTGGCTACTTTGATGGAAGTAAAACAAGACGGTGTTGAATTTAAATCGCATGTCGATGGCTCCAGACATTTTTTATCGCCGGAGGATGTGGTAAGGATACAACTTGAGTTAGGGAGTGACATTATGATGGTGCTTGATGAGTGCTTGGAGTATCCGTGTTCCAAGGATAAGGCAGAGCGTTCACTTATACTTACAAATAAATGGGCAAGGCGTTCAAAAGAAGAGTTGAATCGTCGAGTCACGAGGGGGGAAACTACGAGCCTTCTTTTTGGAATCGTCCAAGGCAGCACCTATCCGGATCTTCGTAAAAGGGCTGCGGAGGAATTAGTGAGCATCGGATTTGATGGATATGCTATAGGTGGCTTGAGCGTTGGAGAGCCGAAAGATTTGATGTATGAGATGATGGAGAATTCTCTTCAGTTTCTTCCCGTAGACAAGCCTCGTTACACAATGGGAATCGGCATGGTACAGGATTTTTTTAGGGCTGTTGAGATGGGGGTCGATATGTTTGATTGTGTGGTTCCGACGAGAAATGCCAGGAACGGCGCAGCTTATACGAACGAAGGTAGGATCATTATAAGGAATGGAGGGTATTCCAAAGATTTGCGACCTCTTAGCGAAAGTTGCGATTGTTATGTATGCAAGAATTATTCGCGCTCTTATATAAGACACTTATTTAACACAGAGGAAATCCTTGGGTTGAGACTTACTTCTTTACATAATGTATATTTTTATGTAAACTTATTGAAAAGGATCCGTGAGGCAATTAAGCAGGGGGAGTTCTTGGCGTTCAAGAAAGAATTTTTGGGGAGAGATTTAATCTGGTAATGTCCGCCTCAGGCGGACTACAAGATAACTAAGGGGGTAATGATGAATCCGCAAGCAGTTCAGCCAAATGCAATTGTAAGTTTAATGCCTATTATATTTATATTTGCAATATTTTATTTTCTGCTTATCAGGCCACAGCAGAAGAAACAGAAAGATCACGAGAAGATGGTCTCTGAATTGAAGAAGAATGATGATGTCGTCACGAGCGGCGGCATGCACGGGACTGTGGTTAATGTAAAAGATAGTACTTTGATATTGAGGATAGATGAGAATGTCAAGGTAGAGGTGAATAGAAGTGCGATTAGTTATGTAAAGAAAAGCAGATAATTTTAGAGATAGAATTGATCAGGAGGGTCTAATGACGAAAAATCTACAATGGCGAATTTTGGTAACAATGGGTGTTATAATCTTTGCTCTATTGGGTATGCTTCCGCTGAAAGATAAAATAAACCTGGGGCTTGATTTACAGGGCGGCATGCATCTTGTACTTAAAGTAGATACTTCAAAGATCCCTGAAGAGGCACGGGAAGATGCCCCTTCGAGGGCGCTGGAGATAATACGAAATAGGATCGACCAGTTTGGTGTCCGTGAACCTCTCATTCAGAGGCAGGGGAAGGATTCTATAGTAGTTCAGCTCCCGGGTATTACTGACAGGGACAGGGCAATAGAGCTTATAGGTAAGACTGCGCTGCTGGAATTTAAGATTGTAGAGGATGATGAGCAATTGAATAAAGAAGCTAGAGAAGGGAATGTCCCTCAAGGGTATGAATTAAAAAAGGTACTAAAAGAGTCTATTCTTTTACACGAGGATGCAGTGTTGACAGGCGATACGCTTGTTAATGCAGAGGTCAGGTTTGATCAATCCCGGTTTAATGAGCCTTACATAGCGCTTGAATTTAATTCTAAGGGTGCGTCTATATTTTCTGAAATTACCGGACAGAATGTCAATAAAAGATTGGCAATCGTATTGGATGGTAAAGTACATTCAGCCCCGCGCATAAATGAGAAGATACCTTCGGGGCGTGCAAGTATAACAGGTAGGTTTAGTATTGATGAGGCCAGTGATGTTGCTTTAGTATTACGTGCTGGTGCACTTCCTGCACCTATTTATATTGAAGAGGAGCGGACAGTCGGGCCCTTATTAGGCAGGGATTCTATAGAGAGTGGTATCAGGGCCTCATTGATAGGTGTGGTGTTGGTTTTGAGTTTTATGCTTGTGTATTATCTTTTTGCAGGTCTTGTTGCCAGCATTGCAATGTTACTGAATTTTGTAATAGTCTTGGGAGTATTGGGGTGGTTTCATACCACTTTGACCCTTCCGGGTATAGCTGGCATGATACTTGTTATAGGTATGGCAGTTGATGCGAATGTCTTAATATATGAACGTATACGGGAAGAGCTTTTAACAGGTAAGCATATAAGAAGTGCCGTAGTTTTTGGTTATAACAAGGCCTTTACCGCAATACTGGATTCCAATATTACCACTCTTATTGCCGCTGCGCTTCTATTTAGATTCGGCACAGGCCCTATCAGGGGTTTTGGTGTTACGCTTTCAATAGGTATTTTGGCTAGTATGTTTACTGCCATCTTCGTAACACGGATCATATTCGATCTTGTTACATCAAATAAAAATTTCACAAAACTCACTATGCTTCAGCTCTTTAAAAAGACCAAGATTGACTTTATAGGAAAGAGATGGATTGCTTATGCGCTTTCCCTGATTCTTGTTTTGGGCGGGATGGCGGTTTTCTTTGCAAGAGGTGAGGCTGCATACGGTATTGATTTTACAGGAGGGCAACTGCAGGAATACTCTTTTTCTAAGCCTATTAAGGTAGAGGATGTGAGAAGATCGCTTCTTAATATAGGAATAAAAGATGCAACTATTCAAAATGTCGGGGATAAAAACCAGGTCTTAATAAAGACATCCGAAGACGCCGTTTCTAAAATAGATAGAGAATTCAAGGAGAGTCTTTCCGACAATCCTTCGGAACTTTTACGCGTTGAGAAGGTAGGGCCTTCTATAGGTAGACACTTAAGGAAGAGTGCTCGGCTTGCAGTATTATGGAGTCTTATAGGTATATTGATATATGTAGGGTTGAGGTTTAAAAAGGTCGGATATGCAGTCGCAGGTGTAATAGCACTTTTCCATGATGTGTTTGTTGCCCTTGGTTTTCTTGCAGTGACCGGCAGAGAATTGAATCTTACGATTATTGCCGCACTTTTGACTATAGCGGGTTATTCTATTAACGATACAATTGTCATATATGACAGAATAAGAGAAAATCTGAGACTTTATCGCAAGGCCTCCATGAAAGAGATTGTAAATATGAGCGTGAATCAGACCCTTTCAAGGACTGTGCTTACTACCGTGACGACACTTTTAGCGGTTTCCAGCATTTTCTTTTTCGGCGGAGATGTGCTTAGGGATTTCTCCTTTACACTATTAATAGGAATAGTGTCAGGTATATATTCAACAATATATATTGCTTCTCCGCTTATAATATTATGGCATACTCGCGGATCGAGATAGCATGGATAAATTTTCGAAGATACGACGCATATTAATCACCATTCTTATCTTCAACTGGCTCGTTGCATTCAGTAAGATCATATATGGCCTGGTAACAAAATGTGCATCGATGACTGCTGATGGAGTCCACTCATTTGGAGACGGAGCATCTAATATAATAGGCCTTGTAGGAATATGGGCTGCGTCTAAACCCAAGGATGAAGACCATCCGTACGGCCATAAGAAATTCGAGACCATTGCCACGCTTGGTATAGCTTTTATACTTTTTTTAGCGGCGTTTAATATTCTTCGAGACACTTTTCTTGGGTTTTCCCTGCCTGTAATACCTGATGTTACAAGTGCTAGTTTCATTCTTATGACTGTCACCATAATCATCAATATATTTGTGATGAGATATGAGAGCAGAAAGGGTAGGGAACTTTCAAGCGACATCTTAACCTGTGATGCCCTGCATACAAAGGGAGACATCTTTGCCTCATTTGTTGTAGTGGGTACCTTAGTCTCGATAAAATTAGGCTTCCCTTTTTTAGATACAATTGTCGCCAGCCTTATTGCGATATTGATTGCAAAATCGGGTGTTGAGATATTGAGAAGAAGTTCTTATATCTTGTGTGATGGGAATGTGCTGTCTAAGGCAGAGATCAAGAGTATAGTAAATAAGATGCCTGAAGTAAAAGCTGTCCATGATATTAGGACTAGAGGTAGAATTGATGATATTCATGTTGATCTTCATGTAATTATTGATGCCAAGATGCATGTCGATGCCGCACATAGTCTGAGTCACAGGATAGAATCCGACCTTAAAGCTGGTATACGTGGTGTAACAGATGTAAGTGTGCACATAGAACCTTTATCCATTAGTTCTTCTCATAAGGAAGGACCGAATTCACGGAAGAAATCATAGCGGATTATGAAACGTTGGAGCATTAGACAAATAGACACGTTGCGACAAAAAGAATTGAGTGATGCTTTACATATCTCACCGATAATCGCGCAGTTATTGATAAATCGCGGGTTAGATCGTATTGATAAGGCAAGGACTTTTTTAACAGGCGACGTCTCAGAGCTTTATGATCCATTTCTGATGAAAGGTATGCCTGAAGCAGTGCGTCGTATCAGACAGGCAATTGAGAATAAAGAAAAGATCCTTATCCACGGTGATTATGATGTGGATGGTGTGACAGC
This sequence comes from Candidatus Omnitrophota bacterium, assembly GCA_018824145.1. Lineage (GTDB taxonomy): Bacteria > Omnitrophota > Gorgyraeia > Gorgyraeales > Gorgyraeaceae > JAHJHC01. The sequence continues at coordinate 6,724 of JAHJHC010000022.1, forward strand.
TATAGTCCTTCTAGTGGTTACCCTACGTAATTTTGGGATAAAACCGGATTACTATATACCTGATAGACTTACTGAAGGGTATGGCTTGGGTGAAAAAGGAGTTTCAGAGGCCATAAAGATTGGTGCGGATCTAGTAATTACTGTAGATTGTGGAATATCAAGCTATGAAGAGGTGGCTTCTCTCCGTGCGCATAATATAGATGTTATCATTACAGACCATCATGCCCTGCCAAAGCTTTTGCCTCCTGCGTATACTATTATAAATCCTCTACAGAAAGACTGTGCCTATCCTGACGAGAATCTTTCGGGAGTTAGTATCGCATTTAAACTATGCGAGGCATTATGTTCGAGTTTCAATAGTAAATTTATCTGGGGATATTTGGACCTTGTTTCTCTGGGAACTGTCTCTGATGTAGCCCCTTTGGTTGGAGAAAACAGGATTTTGGTTAAAGAAGGATTTAAATTGCTTAAAAACGGTAGTTCTAACAAAGGCATAAAAGCGTTACTTGAAATTTGTGGGCTACTAAATAAAGAAATAGGTTCTTTTGAAATAGGTTTTATATTAGGCCCCAGGATAAATGCTATAGGCAGGCTGGGTTCTGCGGAGCTAGCTTGTGAACTTTTATTGGCAGATGATACAAAAGAGGCCGAGATTTTAGCAAAGAAGCTGAATGAAGCCAATCGCCAGAGGCAGAGAATAGAAAGCACTACTTTAAAAGAGGCAGTCTCTAAAATAGATAGCCAGATAAATTTCAAAGACCATAAAGTCATAGTATTACATAGTGAAGATTGGCATACTGGCGTGATAGGTATTGTGGCATCGAGGCTCTCCGATAGATTTTATAGGCCCACTATATTGATTTCAGTAAAAGACGGACTCGGTAGAGGATCTGGCAGGTCTATCGAGAACTTCCATTTATTTGAGGCACTTTTGGGATGTGAAGATGTTTTGAAAGAGTTTGGAGGCCATAAATATGCTTGTGGTCTTACTATCTTAGAGAGGAATCTCGCCTCGTTTAGAAAGACAATAAATGAAATAGCTGATAGAGTCCTTACTCCCGAAGATCTGGTTTCGCACATTGAGATCGATATGGAGATAGCGTTGAGCACATTGGATTATAATATCGTGGATGAAGTGACTAATCTTCAGCCTTTTGGGGAGGGGAATCCACAACCACTATTTTGCTCTAGGGATTTAAGGCTAGTGCGCCCGGTTCAAATAATAAAAAATGAGCATGTCAAATTGTGGGTGACAGACGGGGTTAAAAATTTTGAGGCAATAGGTTTTGGTTTGGCCAAAGATGGTAATATAACAAAGTCCCTTGAGAGAGATTCTAAATTCGATCTTTGCTATTCCGTTTCTATTAATACCTGGCAGGGCCTGAATCGTATTCAGTTGAAGATAGAAGATATTAGGCCTTTTGTATCTTCCCAGCCTTAATACAGGATGTGCATACCTTTATTCTTCTAGGACTTCCTTTTAGGATTACTCGCACAGTTTGTAGATTTGGTAGAAATCTTCTTTTTGTTACGCCGGTTATTTTCCTGCCTACTCCGCCTTTTTTCTTCGCAAGACCTCTCCGGGAAATACTTCTTCCCGCTATAGGTCCTTTTCCGCAAATTTCGCATATCCGTGACATGTAAAATCTCCTTTTATTTTAAGATTATTTAGATTAAAATAATAACATAGCATGGTAGAATAAGCAAGGGAATTTGTATCTTTGTTTAGTATCAAGCAGAAGGAGATTTGTTCGCTCAGCTGAAAATTTTCCTGCCTTCGGCAGGAACGCCTTTGTATGAGCATTTTGACGGGGGCGGAAAAACTTGCCGACACAAAAATTGTGTCGGCTTCGGACAGTTTCCGCCCTTTTTGCCTCAAAGAATTGTGGCAAAGAAACCGCCAAAATGCTCATACAAAGGCTAAATTTTCAATTCGCTCTCAAATCTCCCCCTGCTTAACATAACAAAAGGCGATTATGAATGATAAGATAAAACAGGCTTATGATTTACTTGCTTCTTGCAGGCTCTGTCCTCGTAAGTGTGGGGTGAATAGGCTTAAGGATGAGCAAGGGTTTTGTAAGGCAGGGCTTGTGCCCATGGTTTCTAGCTTTCACGCACACTTTGGTGAGGAGCCTCCTATTTCAGGGTATAGTGGTTCAGGTACGATTTTTTTTACACACTGTAGCCTAAGGTGTTTATTCTGTCAGAATTATCCTATAAGCCAGATGGGTGAAGGGAAGGAAGTCAGCACAGAAGAATTGTCTAATATGATGCTGGCATTGCAAAAAAAAGGTTGCCATAATATAAATTTTGTTACCCCTACCCATTATATGCCGCAGATAATAGAGGCAGTATTTCTTGCAAGGGATAAAGGGCTGAATATCCCGTTAGTTTATAATTGTGGCGGGTACGAATCTTTGGAATCGCTTGAAATTTTAAAGGGTATCATTGATATATATATGCCGGATATGAAATATTCGGACAATAGCGTTGCGGAAAAATTCTCGTTTGCGCCGGATTATTTCGAGGTTTCAAAGTCGGCAGTGAAAGAGATGTATTCTCAGGTTGGGGATTTAAAGATAGAGAAAGGCATTGCTAAAAAAGGCCTTTTAATAAGGCACCTTGTTTTACCAGACGGTCTTGCCGGGAGCGAGGCTATATTTGATTTTATTGTAAGAGAACTCTCTCCTGATACTTATGTGAACATTATGGCGCAATATTATCCGTGTCACAATTCTTTCAAATTTCCCGAACTTTCAAGACGTATTACCAGAAGAGAATATCTGGATGCCTTAGACCTTGCAAAACACAAGCGCCTCTCGGGCGGATTCAGACAGGTGCTTAAGACCATTGATAGAGAAAGAGTACCTGAATGGACAGACGACCTTAAGGAGATTTAGATATGAAAGATTTGTCTATTTCAGCTAGATTTATCAAGGGTGTAGGGCCTAGTAGATTGAAACTTTTGAATCGGCTTGGGATAGAGACTGTAGAAGACCTTTTGTATTATATGCCCTCGAGATATGAGGATCGTAGTAAGATAAAACCTGTGGCTGAAGTCAAGCCTGGCAGCTTTGAGACCATAAAGGCCAAAGTCCTCACTTTTGGAGACCGTACTACAAAGAGAGGCATGAATATCTTTAAGGTGGCTATGGGAGATACTACAGGAGTAATACATGCTGTCTGGTTCAATCAGCCGTATATGAAAGACAAATTTAAAATAGGTCAGGAACTTATCTTATACGGAAAGGTCGAAAATATTAATAAATTAAGATATTCGGTACGGGGTTTGCAGATCAATAATCCGGAATATGAAATACTGACAGGCACAAAAGACGATTCTGTCCATATGGGCAGAATCGTCCCTATATACCGTCTTACTGAAAACTTGAATCAACGCTGGCTAAGGAATATTTTGAATTTTACAATAACGCATTACATAGATGGTATTAAAGATTTGCTCCCGTATGATATTAGGCGCAGGAATAGTTTAATGGTACTTAAAGAGGCGGTCCGTAATATACATTTTCCTATAAGCGAAATAGTCTTTGAAAAAGCAAAACATAGACTAATATTTGATGAATTCTTATTGTTACAAGTCGGTATTGCTTTAAAACGGGCCAAAATAAAGATAGATCTTAAAGGTTTAACTCACAATATTGATGGTCGTCTAATAGATAGGTTTAAAAAAATATTGCCTTTTGAATTTACGGATGCGCAGTCAAAGGTCATTAAAGAAATAGAGCAAGATATGAAGAACTCCAAGCCTATGAATAGGCTCCTTCAGGGGGATGTGGGCAGCGGAAAGACTGTGGTGGCATTATATGCGCTTATATTGACGGTGCAGAATGGGTATCAAGGTGCATTGATGGTTCCTACGGAGATACTCGCAGAGCAGCATTACAGAAATATTAAGGATTTATTGAAAGACTTAAGTATAAGAGTAGTCTTATTAGCAGGAGACATAAATGCACAGGAGCGCGCTCGGCGTAGACATATGATAGAGACAGGAGATGCTGATATTATTGTGGGTACCCATGCCTTGATCCAACAAGGGGTGAATTTTAAAAGACTAGGACTGGCAGTGATTGATGAGCAGCATAAATTCGGTGTTATGCAGAGGGCTATTTTGAGATCAAAATCCATGAATCCGGATGTGCTTATCATGACTGCTACTCCGATACCTCGAACCTTGGCATTGACTCTCTATGGTGATTTGGATATATCAATAATAGATGAGTTGCCGCCTGGTCGGGGAGAAATAAAGACCCTGTATTTTGAAGAAGTAAATCGGGAAAAGGCCTACCTACTTGCAGGTGAACAGGCAAGGCTTGGTCGTCAGGTATATGTGGTTTATCCTTTGATTGAAGATTCAGAGAAATCCGACCTTCGAGCTGCAAAAAATATGTACAAGGAACTGACTAGTTTTTTTAGCGATACCCCTCACCTATCCTCTCCCCATAGGGGAGAGGGAAAGGGTGAGGGGGTAGGCTCTCTGAAAGTAGCCCTATTGCATGGTAAGATGAAATCCAAGGAGAAAGAAAAGATTATGGGAGATTTTAAGGCCAATAAAATCGATATCTTGGTGTCTACTATAATTATAGAGGTCGGCGTGGATGTCCGAAATGCCTCTTGCATGATTATAGAACATGCAGAGAGATTTGGTTTGAGTCAATTGCACCAATTGCGAGGTAGGATTGGAAGGAGTCACCATATTTCCTATTGTGTTTTAATTAGCGATCCTAAAAGTGAAGAAGCGAAGAGACGGTTATATGCCATGCTTAAGACACAGGATGGTTTTAAAATAGCCGAAGAGGATTTAGAAATAAGAGGACCCGGTGAATTTTTTGGAACGAAGCAACATGGTCTTCCAGAGTTGAAGATAGGTAATATTGTTAGAGATAGAGAGCTCTTGGAGATTGCAAAATCCGAGGCATTAGAATTAATTAAAAAAGATAGGTTTTTGAGAAGACCGGAGAATAGATTCATACGGGAAGGTCTTATGAAGAAATTTAAGAGGGAAGAATTGGAGTTAGCCTCAATAGGATAATATGCGGATAATTGCAGGAAAATTCAAGGGTAGGGTTATAGAGATGACGAAAGGAACTAGGCCTACGTCGGATAAGGTGCGTGAGGCCTTATTCGAGATATTGAAAAATAGGATTGTAGGGGCGAGGTTTCTGGATCTCTATTGCGGAAGTGGTGCAGTAGGGATTGAGGCCTTTTCACGAGGCGCAAAAAGAGTTACTTTTGTGGATAATAGTAGCAAGTGTGTAAAAGTTTTAGAGAAAAATCTAAGAAACTTAAACATAGAGAATGATGGAGGTATATTTATATATAAAGATGATCTTCTGAGATTTTTTAATAGCATAGGAAAGCATATGAGTTCCTTCGGATGCTCCTATTCGTCGCATCCTCAGGATAAAATCTTGCCATACAACTTACGTTCACTTCGTTCCGTAAGTTGTGGCAAAATTTTATTTGATGTTATTTTCCTTGACCCGCCGTATTATAAAGACATGGCCAGAAATACCTTGATAGCACTTTCGAATTATGATATACTGCCTCCCAATACTGTCGTGGTAGCAGAGGTGTATAAAAAGGAAATTTTACCGGAAACCATAGGTTTTTTAGAAAAGACCCGTATATCTACCTATGGTGATACAAAGTTGGAATTCTTTATAAATAAGAGGTAAGGCTGATGACAAAGATAGGTGTTTATCCGGGTAGTTTTGATCCTGTAACCTTTGGGCACCTGGATATTATAAAAAGGGCGCTTAAGATATTTGACAAGGTTATTGTTGCAGTTGCCCATAATACTGATAAAAGCCCGCTTTTTGATGTGACTGAAAGGGTTAAACTTCTCAAGAGATCCTTGAAGGGCATTAAGAGGGTAGAGATAGATGATTTTGACGGGCTTGTCGTTGAGTATGTTAAAAGAAAAAAGGCATATGTTGTCATTAGGGGTTTACGCATGATTTCAGATTTTGAATACGAATTTCAGATGGCGCTCACGAATAGAAAACTTTCCAGTTCTATCGAGACCATATTTATGATGCCATCAGAGTCATATTCATACCTTTCTTCTAAGCTGATTAAGGAAGCAGCCAGTCTTGGTGCAAGCCTAAAAGGCTTTGTGCCGCATTTAGTAGAAAAAGCGATAAAAAAGAAATGGGATTTATAGAAAATATATACAAACGGGTAAGAGGGACTAAGAAAAAGATAATATTGCCCGAAGGGGAAGAGTTACGCGTCGTAAAGGCGGTTAGTCATATCCTGGAACGCGATCTATGCATCCCTGTTCTAGTGGGAGATTCTGATGAGATATTAAAGATATCTAAAGATGCTAATATTGATTTAAAGGATGTGGAAATTGTCGATACAAAAGATTACAAAAATCTTGATAAGTACATAAAACTTTATTGCGAGATTCGCAAACATAAGGGGATAAAAGAGGAAGAGGCAAAAAGCATAATTATGCAGAATCCTGTTTTTTATTCCGCGCTCTCTGTGCGTGCGGGAGATTTTGACGGTTTTGTAGCAGGTGCAGCAACTACTACCCGTGACGTTGCAAAGGCAGCTATATATTGCATTGGTCCTGCAAAAGATACCCCGACTATTTCAGGTTTTAGTATTGTGATTTTACCGGATAAGAATATTGGGTCAAAAGGAGTCTTTATTTACGCGGACACAGGTATTATTCCGGATCCTAACCCTACAGAGTTACGGGATATAGCAATAGCTTCTGCGAAAGCTGCGCGTATGTTACTGGATGACGAACCAAGGGTAGCGATGTTAAGCTATTCCACAAAGGGTAGCGGCGGAGCTAGAGGGAGCGTATTAAAGGTTCGGGAGGCGACCCGTCTGATAACTGAAAAAGAGCCGGATTTACTTATAGACGGTGAAGTGCAGTTTGATTGTGCTGTGGTACCAGAGGTAGCTGAAAGAAAAGACCCCAATAGCAAAATCAAAGGCAGGGCGAATGTCTTTATATTTCCGAATCTTGATGCAGGTAACATTTCTTATAAATTGACAGAGCGTCTTGCAAAGGCACATATTGTAGGGCCGCTTCTACAGGGGCTTAATAGACCTGCAAGTGACTTATCTCGAGGTTGTGATACAGACGATATTGTTGATGCGGTTGCTGTTACGGCATTGAGGGCACAGGATAATGGAGAAGCGTAGGCCGTGAGAGTCCTAGTATTAAACAGTGGAAGTTCATCGATAAAATATAAGCTCTTTGATATTGTAGAGAATAAAGAGAAGATCCTGGATAAAGGGGCCGTAGAAAGAATAGGAGAGAAGATCCCTGACCATAGATCCGCGGTTAATATTATATCGAAAAAGATGGATAACCAGATCGAGGCTGTAGGGCATAGAATCGTACATGGCGGAGATAAATTCAGTGAATCAGTCTTGATCGACGACGAGGTTGTAAAGGCAATCGAGCATTTTAGTAGTTTGGCGCCTTTACACAATCCGCCGAGTCTTTTGACACTAAGTGAGTCCAGGAGATTGCTTTCTAATATCCCTCATGTAGCAGTATTTGATACTGCCTTTTACCAGACATTACCTGAATACGCATATTTATATGCGATCCCATATGAATTCTACGAGAGATATAGGGTGCGAAGATACGGATTTCACGGTACAAGTCACAGATATGTAGCGAGTGAGGCCGCGCGTATTTTAAAAAAAGGTATCGACAAACTAAAAATTATAACATGCCATTTAGGTAATGGATGTAGTATAACTGCTGTAAAGCATGGCAAGGCAGTTGATACTAGTATGGGGTTTACTCCTTTGGAAGGACTGGTCATGGGTTCGCGTTCAGGGGATCTGGACCCAGCAATAATCCCTTTTATTATGGAAAAAGAAAAAATAGATGTAAATAGAGTAATAGATTTATTGAATAAAGAAAGCGGACTTTTAGGCATCTCAAAAATAAGCAATGATGTGAGGGAAATAGTAAAGAAAAGTAAGCTAAATGATAAAAAGGCGAAGCTTGCACTTGATGTTTTTTTGTATAGGATAAAAAAATATATCGGTGCTTACGCTAGTATAATGGATGGCGTAGATGCAGTTGTGTTTACAGGGGGCATAGGAGAGAATCAACCGGATTTGGTGCGGCGGGTGTTGAAAGATACAATGCTAAAAGATATAAAAGTCCTTATAATACCTACGGATGAAGAGTTGATGATTGCGCGTGATACGTATCGCATAATCCGAAAAAAAAGACTGTGAAGATACATGTAGACAAAATACCCGAAGAGGGAATGGTTCTTGTGGAACAACTCGATCCTCATAGGATCTCATTGGATTCGGCTATGCAAGTCACAAGTTTCACTAAACCCATAGAGGTACAGGCAAAGTTTACAAAGATAGGTGAAGAAGTTTTTGTGGATGTTTCTCTGGCAGCATCTTGTGAATACACATGTGCACGTTGTCTAGGTAAGTTTGGAGATGTTTTAAAAAAGGAATTTAATTTGAATTACGAGGTTAAATCCGGAAATATCCTGGAGATAGATGAGGATATAAGGCAGGAGATGATTTTGTATGACCCTATGAAGGTTGTTTGTAGGGCTGATTGTAAGGGGTTATGTCCGAGGTGTGGTCAGAATCTTAATATAACAGAATGTAGTTGTAGTAAGTGACGAAAGGGGCTAAACCGTGGCACTACCAAAACGAAGACATTCAAGTTCAAGACAGGCTAAAAGAAGAGGGGCTCAGAAAATACATGTCCCCAGCATTTCTGTATGCTCGAATTGCAAGTCTCCAAAATTGCCGCATAGAGTATGTAGCGTATGTGGTTACTACAAGGGCAGGCAGGTTATACAGGTGAAGAAGAAGGAAAAGAAGGAGAAAAAGTAAGCTATCAGCCATCAGCCTTCAGCTGCTGATAGCTGACAGCTGAAGGCTTTTTTAGATAAGGAACGATTAATGATTAAAATCGCCTTGGATGCAATGGGTTCTGATAATTCTCCGTCGGCAGATGTAGAGGGTGCTGTTTTAGCTGCTCGCGAGTTTGATTATGATATTGTCATGGTGGGGGATGCTGGACTGATAGAAAAAGAGCTGGATAAATATAGGCCTATACCGGAAAATATATCCATACACCATGCTCCGGAAGTTATAAGCATGCATGAGCAGCCTGTGCTTAGCGTTAGAAGAAAAAAGCAGTCTTCTATAGTAGTCCTTGCAAATCTGGCAAAAGAGAAAAAAGTAGATGCTATAGTTAGTGCCGGAAATACAGGGGCTATGGTGTGTGCAGCTACGCTTAAATGCAGATTGCTTCCGGGTATAGAAAGAGCAGGTATAGGAGTTCTTATGCCGACATTGAAGGGGACTGTCCTAATGATAGACGGTGGAGCAAATATAGACGCAAAGCCGAAGCATCTTTTACAGTATGCAATAATGGGCAGTGCCTATTCACAATATATCTTGAATAATAGATCTCCGAAAATAGGGCTTTTAAATATTGGTGAGGAAGAATCTAAGGGGACAGGGTTTTTGAAGGATGCATATGGGCTTTTAGAGCTTTCGGGGTTGAATTTTATAGGCAATATTGAGGGTAGAGATATCTTTGGCGGAGATTGTGATGTTATAGTATGTGACGGTCTTGTCGGGAATGTTGCGCTTAAGGTCTCTGAAAGTACAGCTCATGCTATTGTAGAAATGCTTAGAAGGGAATTGAAGAGTAGTCTATTATCTAAGCTGGCAGCCATTTTAGGTAAGAGTGCTTTTTATTCGTTGAAGAGGAAGATGGATTATGCTGAATATGGTGGGGCGCCGCTTCTGGGTATTGACGGGATATGTATAATTTGTCATGGCTCTTCGCCTAGTAAGGCTATAAAGAATGCTATAAGGGTCGCTGGAGAAGAGGTTATTAAGAATGTAAATCAGCATATAGTTGAGAAGGTTACATGAAACAGACGGGAGATGAAATGCAGGATGTAGGGATAATAGGATTAGGTTGTTATTTGCCCCCAGAAAAGATAACAAATAGCGATCTTGAAAAATTAGTGGATACATCAGATCAGTGGATAATTACCCGCACTGGCATCAGGGAAAGGAGAAAGGCTTCCCAGGAGGTGGCTTCAAGTGATCTTGGGGTAGAGGCCTCAAAGGTAGCTATTAAAGATGCGGGTTTAAATCCAGAGGATATTGATTTAATCATTACAGCTACCATAACACCAGATATGGCATTTCCTGCTACAGCTTGCATTATACAAGATAAGATAGGCGCAAGAAATGCAGCTGCATTTGATATAAATGCTGCATGTACCGGTTTTGTCTTTGCCATAAATGTCGCCCAGTTGTTTGTCAGTACAGGCACATATAATAATGTTTTGGTTGTAGGTGCTGAGAAATTAACGAGTATTGTTGACTGGACTGACAGGTCTACCTGTGTGCTGTTTGGAGACGGGGCGGGCGCATGTATTGTGGGAAAGAGTAAAGATAGAAGAATCATCTCTAGCTTTATGGGTGCAGATGGTTCAGGGGGGCATCTGTTAAATTTACCTGCAGGAGGTTCAAGATTACCTGCTACAGAGGAAACCGTAAAAAAAAGATTGCATTTTCTTAAAATGGAAGGAAATGAGGTGTTTAAGGTCGCTGTGAGGATAATGGCAGAGGCAGCTAGTAATGCTATAAAAAAGATAGGGCTTGAGTGCAACGACATAGATTTATTGATACCGCACCAGGCAAACATCAGAATCTTAATGGCTGTTGCCAAGAGATTGGGTCTGTCAGAAGACAGGATTTTTATGAATATAGAAAAATATGGGAATATGTCAGCTGCCTCGACTGCGGTTGCGCTGGTAGAGGCTAGCCAAGAGAATAGAGTTAAAAAAGGCGGCAATGTGGTTTTGGTTGCATTCGGCGGCGGACTTACTTATGGGGCTACGGTTATAAAATGGTGAAAAATGTATGTTATCTATTCCCAGGCCAGGGTGCCCAGTATGTAGGTATGGGTAAAGATTTATACGAGAATTGTCCGGCGTCGAAAGATGTATTTGCCGAGGCAGAAAAAATATTACCGGGCCTGAATATTAAAAAACTTTGTTTTGAAGGCCCTATTGAAGAGTTAACTAAAACAGCCAACAGCCAGATAACGATTTTGGTAACTAGCATAGCTGCCTTACACGCCTTAAATTCTCAAGTATCTAGCATTAGAATTGTTGCGTGTGCGGGCCTAAGTCTGGGTGAATTGACTGCTCTAGTGGCGGGTAAAAGCATAAGTTTTCAAGACGCTGTTCGCTTGGTGAAGCGTCGCGGAGAATTAATGGAGGCTGCGTCTAAGAAAAACCCAGGCACTATGGCATCTATAATCGGGCTTTCATTTGAGGATTTGAGAGAAGTTTGTAACGAAACGAAGGCAGAGATAGCAAATTTAAATTGTCCCGGTCAGATAGTTATATCAGGTAATAAGGAGTCTGTAAAAGCTGGTACGGAACTTGCAGCAAAAAGGGGTGCAAAAAAGACTATAGCCTTGAATGTAAGCGGGCCGTTTCATTCTTCATTGATGAAGGA
>JAHJHC010000146.1 GCA_018824145.1 Candidatus Omnitrophota bacterium
GCTAAATCCAAAATTTCCTCACGCGCCAGAAATTTTGAAAGCGTCCTTCGCTCGCCATAATATATAGGCTGCTGTCATGGCTCGCTCGCACGCCGCAAAGCAACACTTAGTTGCACTCAGTTCAGTTTTCTAAATGTTGAAAATCGAAATGGTCTGAGAGCGTCATCGCGAGGAGCCCAGAGGGCGACGTGGCGATCCAGGTTTTTTATTTGCAGTCTGAAACAAGTTACTTGTTATTGCTTCTATGCAAAAATTATAAGGGAAGCGGCTATCATATCTAAGCTGCTAATTGATGGAGACTACATTCCTCAATTTCAGCCCTAAATTTTGACTTATTTGCTATTTTTATGAAGATAATTTGCTCCGTCTGATTTTTCCGCTGTATAACTAGTTGTTATTACTTGCTTTTAAGGTTTTTTATTATGACTCCTGTCTTCTGACTCCTTATTTCTAATTTTGGCCTCTCGCTTGCATTATATATTGACGAAACAATGGCTTATTTGAGGCTTAACCTATGAATAAGTCTTGTAATATTAATATGTTACGCAATATTAGACGCTGTGCGCTGTACGCTGTACGTTATTAATAAACGGGGAGGAGAGTTCCCAGATGTCTAAAGTTGGTTCAAATCATTTTGCTGAAGGTTGGCAATAAAAACAAGGTCTGGAACGTGCCCGCGAAGAACGCCATGATCAGCATATAGAACAAAGAAGGACTGTGGCCAAGGAAATGGTAACTAATCTTTCCAGAGCCAACAGAACTGAACGCGCGGCCCAGCGCGCCAGGGCTTCTGATATTAGTGCGCGCCGCACTCCTGAATCCAGACAACCAGAACGCCAAACGCAAGCCTCGCGACCAGAGGTTGAGCAAGAAGCAGCTAAACGAAATGAACAAGCAGTGCGTCAGGCGCAATCTCAAGCCAGAGGTTTGAATCAGTTAGCAGCTAGAGGCAGAGCTCTTCAACCAGCCCAGCAGGCTGCCACTCCACAAGCAGTTGTGGCCCGGCCAGATATACAACCAGGCAATAATTCTACGCTGCCCAATCAACAGCAACAAGCTCCAAACTTTGTGCAGCCTCAAAATCCAAATCCAGTTCCAAATCAAGGAGCGCCACAAGCTAGACCTCAACCTCAAGTAAATAGGCCAGCAACACCTCAGCCCAGATCTGCTGAGCAGCCTAGATTACCTCAGGAAGCCAGGCAGCCAGATGCTAGCAGAGCAGCAGAATTTGCCTCTCGTTTTGTGCAGCCGCAACCACAAGTGCGCGGCGAAAGCGCTGAACCAAGAGATGTAAGACGAGGCCAAGATTCAGAGAAAGATGGCTCAGATCGCAGCAGTTCCAGATCATCTAGAACCAGTCGGGGCGGTGCTGTTTATCAGTCTGAAGCAGGGGGAAATTTAGGCCGAGTTTTAGATGGCGGAGTTGGCGCAGATGCAGGTGGAGATACTAGCGAAGAAGGTGGTTCAGATGCAGCTTTGGCCAGACCAGTTTTTGTGCGCGACATTCCGCAAGAAGATGAATCCTTAATTATTTTTAATGAACCAAATCCAGGCCTGGAAACAGTTCTGGCTAAAAGAAATATCTTAGAACAACACGTCATTCAACGCGTAGAGCATCGCCTGCAGGAAATTCGCGAGCTAAATGATCGCCTAGGTGATCGCATTCGCGAAACCTTGCCTTTGTCAGAAAGAATTGTGGGTGAGGCCAAAGGTTTACTGCGCGCCGCAGATTTTATTAGAGACGTGAATGGAGGGGTCAGTGCTTAATTCAGCAATTAACAGCATGTTAACTTATGTCAGTTTGCCGCCAGCGCATAGTTATGGCAGCTCAATTGGCCAGAGTTTAAGTCTATTTAATGGTGGTTCCAGTATAGGTGATGTTTTTGATTCCAGTTATGGCGCTATGATGAATGTTTTTAATCGAGTTGCAAATTTTGAATCTACGCGAGGTATGCACCAAGGCGCTGGTTGGCTGGGCGAAAATGCTTTGGAAGGATATACCAGGGCTATCACTGCTGCTGGTGGAATTGCCGCCCCAGGCCAAGCAGGCGCTCCAGGTTTTGGCGGAGTAATGCCAGCAGGCCAGCAATATATGTCTGCTCCCCCACCTCCTGCTCCTAGTAGCAGTGGCGATTGGGAAGGTTCAGATGTTGATGGAGATAGAGATGTGGATGATTCATCAGAGGATGATTTCACTTTAGAACCTGATCAACGCAGACGGCTTGTACAGAATTTAGATGAACGAGGTTATACTCCAGAGGAAGCTGGAAGAATTATTGATAGAGTTGAAGACGAAGCAGATGGTGATCGCACTAGATTTGATGAAATAATGAGAGGGTTGCCGGCTAGAGATTCTGAAAACTGGGCTGAAGATTATGGCGCCTGGATCGCCAGAAGTTTTGGCGATGAACCAATGGATGATGAAGAAGCTTTAGAATTTGTGCGTTATGGAAGCGGTTTATTAGAAGGCCGCAGTCCATTTTCTAGACCTCCAACAGCAAGAGGCACGCATGTTACAGTTGAACCAAGAGAGCAAAATAGTAGTATAGAGATTGACGGTCAAAGGCAAGATGCCCGAGTCTTTAATGTTACAGGTGGAGATACTGAAGAATTAAGTATTCCTGAAGGTACAAACATTTATCAAGTAGGTGAAAATTATTATCTGGAACAAGATGGTGGGTATAGACAAGTTCCTTTTGTAGCAGGTACGGGACGACGTGGCAGTAACCAGCTATATATCCAGAGAGCTGCTCCTGCAGATTATGTAATGCTCAGACCAACTGGTGAAAACCAATCTTATGGAGGCGATGAGTATCAAGTATATCAAGTTGCAGCACCAGGCCAAGGAGAGCGCTCAGACGATTATACA
>JAHJHC010000023.1 GCA_018824145.1 Candidatus Omnitrophota bacterium
CCATAAGACAACTAATAGAGATTTATACGAAGAAGAGTTTGAGACATGGCAGAGACATGGATATTTTGACGTTATTTTCACTAATGAGAAAAATCAGATTACAGAAGGTGCTATATCCAATATAATAATAAAAAAAGGCAGGTTTTATTATACCCCGCCTGTTGAATGCGGACTTTTAAACGGTGTCTTCCGCAGATACTTATTAGATAGTGGAAAAATTCCTCTATATGAGAAGATATTGTATAGAAAAGATATTAAAGATGCGGATGAGGTTTACTTGATAAATTCCGTGCGAGGGATGACAAAGGTAGAACTATGAATAAGGACACGTTTTACATGCAAGAAGCCTTGCGAGAGGCCAAAAAGGCTTTCGATAAAGATGAAGTTCCTATAGGAGCTATAATTGTACATAAGACCACTATTATAGGAAGAGCTCATAATCAGATAAAAATACTGAAAGACCCTACTGCCCATGCAGAAATGATAGCTATTACACAGGCAGCAAATTACCTGCAAAATGAAAGATTGATGGGATGTTCAATGTATGTTACAATTGAACCCTGCAGCATGTGTGCAGGGGCGATGGTGTTGGCTAGGATAGAGAATCTTGTATATTCTGCGGATGATCCGAAGACTGGTGCATGCGGTTCAATAATTAACATACTTAAGCATAAAAAATTAAACCACCGGGTTAAAATAAAAAGCGGTGTCTTGGAACAAGAATCCGGTCTTCTGATAAAGGAGTTCTTTAAAAGGAAAAGGGAGAGGTGACCGAGTGGCTTAAGGTAGACGCCTGCTAAGCGTCTGACTGGGTAAAACCGGTCCCAGGGTTCGAATCCCTGCCTCTCCGCCATTCTACTTCGCTTGTGCTACTTTCATGCACAGCTTCGTAGGAATTAGTCAAAGTAGAATGATTCTAGGCAGTTTGTAATTAAAACCAAAAATAAAGGAAAAACATTAAATGAAACGAGTTTTTAATTGGCAATTTTTTTTGGGCTTGGCTCTAATAATATTATCTGCACTTTTTTATCTTATTCACTATTTTATTTTCAGAGATGCGCATCATATTTTCATATATCTTATTGGAGATATTGCTTTTGTTTTCTTTGAGGTTTTATTGGTAACTTTAGTTTTACACCAATTGCTACACTATAGAGAGAAGAAATCTATGTTGAACAAGTTGAATATGGTGATAGGAGCATTTTTTAGTGAGGTAGGGACAGAATTGCTCAAAACCTTTTCCGTTTTTGATAAAGAAGCCCTCAAAATTACAAAAAAGCTGATTATAAAAAATGACTGGTCTGAAAAAGAATTTTTGAAAATATGCGAAAGCGTTAGAAAACATGATTATAACATTGACAGCAGAAGAGGAAATTTAGAAAACGTAAAAAGCCTATTGAAAGAAAAAAGACAATTTTTGCTAAATCTTTTAGAAAATCCTAATTTGTTGGAACATGAGTCTTTCACAAACCTGCTTTGGGCAGTATTTCATTTAACAGAAGAACTTATTCACAGACGAAGTCTAAATGACTTGCCAGATACCGATTACCAGCACCTTGCGGGAGATATAAAGAGGGTATATCATCTCTTAATTGCAGAATGGCTGAACTATATGAAACATTTGAAGAATAACTATCCATATCTTTTTTCTCTCGCGTTAAGAACAAACCCCTTTGATGCAAACGCATCGGTAGAGGTAAAATAATATTTGAGATTTTTAGTTATACCAACCCTTATATTAAGCGTTTTTTCATCGCCTTCCTATTGTCAAGATGATTATATCCAGGGTAGTATTGCTATAGTGTTTAAACCTGAGGTGTCTCAGGATGATGCTAGTAAGTTTGTAAAACAATTTAACTTAGATATATTAAGAATAGGTAATTTTGACCCCCCTTTAATTCATTTTGTCATAGAGTCTGATGTGGATAAGTTTGTCGGAGAGATAGAACGGGAGTATATAGTCAGCTTAGTTACTAAAGGAGAGAGATTGGAAGTAAACGATAGAGAAGGTACAGTAGTAAGGGTAAGATTTAAAAGAGGCGTTGACAAAGAGAAAATAGATGAATTATCTCTTTCATATCAGAAAGGAAAAAAAGTTATAGCCTGGCGTTATTTTAAGAGCAGCCCGCCATATATGATTATCAATGTCCCCCCGGGTAAAGAGCGAGATTGGTTAAACGTCTTTAGTAAATCCGAATATAATAAGTTAGTGGAGTTTGTTAAGCTGATTGCCATTGACCTATAATAATTTTATCGCTATAAGTGATTGACAATAAGATAGGTATGTTGTAATCTATAATTCTACGTTTACAACCCATTTAAATATGTCTTATTTACCTTTCGCCCGTAAGTGGCGGCCCCAAGATTTTGAAGGAGTAATAGGTCAGGAACACATAACTACTACTCTTAAGAACGCTATCTCATTGAAGCGTGTCCACCATGCGTATCTATTCGCAGGCCCTCGCGGAATAGGAAAGACTTCAACTGCCCGCATATTGAGCAAGGCATTGAATTGTGAAAAGGGCTCTTCTCCAATGCCCTGTAATAAATGTGATCCTTGCCGGGAGATTACTAATGCCAGAAGCATGGATGTTATAGAGATAGACGGGGCCTCAAATCGCGGGATAGACGAG
Source organism: Candidatus Omnitrophota bacterium (assembly GCA_018824145.1). GTDB lineage: Bacteria > Omnitrophota > Gorgyraeia > Gorgyraeales > Gorgyraeaceae > JAHJHC01. The sequence continues at coordinate 2,634 of JAHJHC010000023.1, forward strand.
ATCCGGAATCTTCGGGAGTCAGTGAAATTTTCGCCTTCAAAAGGACCGTATAAGATTTACATTATAGATGAAGTCCATATGCTTACAACCGAGGCCTTTAACGCGCTTTTAAAGACGTTGGAAGAGCCGCCCCCGCACGTGAAATTTATATTTGCCACTACTGCTCCGCATAAACTCCCTGCTACTATACTTTCCCGTTGCCAGAGATTCGATTTTAGGCGCATATCCATTAGCGAGATTATTGCAAAACTTAAAGAGGTTGCAGGAAAGGAAAATCTCGATATTGAGGACGAGGTGTTTTTATACATTGCAAAATCCTCTGACGGCAGTATGCGGGATGCAGAAGGCATACTTGACCAGGTCTCTTCTTTTTCTAAAGGGAAGGTCCGTTCAAAAGATGTAATTGAAGCCCTCGGCATGATAGATCAGGAGACACTATCCCGATGCGCTGATTTAATTATTAATAAGGATACGCAAAAAGCCATACATTTGATAGGCGATATATTGAATTCAGGAAAAGACGCGAAAGAATTTCTTTTCGAGGTGTTGGAGCATTTCAGGAATATAATGATTGCAAAAGTCGATGCCTCCTCAGAGGAATTGATAGAGCTCCCTAAAGAGGCAATAGAGCTTATAAAGAAACAGTCCCTTTCTCTTTCGCAGGGGGATATATTTTATATCATAGATACTATCTCGAATAGTGTGAAGATGATAAAACAAAATCTTCCTGAAAGGATTGTGTTGGAGCTCTGCATGATAAAGCTTACATCCAGAGATTCAATTTCTTCGATAGAAGAGCTCCTTTCTAAATTACCCCAGGTCATGGCAGCGCCGTCAGTTTCTAAAGATATACCCCCCGTTTCTAATAACCCTGTGAGAAAAACCGGAGAGAACCTGCAGCAGTCTATATCTAAAAAGATTCAAGAGAGTGTTAAGCATTTTGTAAAGCCGGAAAAGTCAGTGGATTCATCTCCGCAGGATTCAAAGCTAGTTGTGGATATAGATAGAGTGAAGAACGCCTGGCCTATCCTCGTAAAGGCGATGGCTGTAAAAAAGATGTCGATCTCGTCATATCTTGCAGAAGGAATCCCTGATTCGGTCAAAGGGAATATAATTTTCGTCGCCTTTCCCAGAGAGCTAAATTTTCATAGAGAGGTGCTTGAAGAAAAACATAACAAGGATTCTGTAGAGTCAGTGCTTTCGCAGATACTGGATGTCCGTATTAAACTGCAATTTATAAGCAGTGATATAAAATTAAAAGAGTCAGGATCGGAAACCCCGCAGATTTCCAGAGAAGAATTGAGAAAGAAAGAACCTATAATAGATACTGCCTTGAATCTCTTCGGCGGTAAGATTATGCGTAGTACAGGGGATATGTAGAATGGCTGCCTACACTAAATCAATGCAGGAATTAATAGAGCAATTCAAGGATATGCCGGGGATAGGCGCGAAGACTGCTGAGAGAATGGCCTTCTATGTATTAAAGGCGCCTAAAGATAAAATGGAAAGATTTTCCGCGGCAATAAGAAAAGTGAAGGAGTCTGTAAAATTTTGCAAAAAATGCGGGAATTTAAGTGAGCAGGACACTTGTAGTATTTGCAATGATCCTCGCAGGGATAAAACTATTGTATGTGTAGTTGAAGAGCCTAAGGATTTGATTATAATAGAAAAGTCAGGCCATTATAAGGGTGCGTATCATGTACTTTTTGGGGCTATTGCGCCGTTGGACGGTATAGGACCGGATGATTTGAGGATAAAAGAACTTATAAACCGCGTTAAAGAGGATAAAGTAGAAGAGCTTATACTTGCTACAAATTCTAATGCTGAAGGTGAGACAACAGCTTTATATCTTACAAAGGAACTTAAATCCCCCAATATAAAGATAACCCGCATTGCATACGGTATACCAGTAGGGGAGAACTTGGACTATGTAGACCAGGCAACCCTTTTCAAGGCACTCGAAGGCCGGCGTTCCATGTGAATGTATGGGCTTGACAAACAGATATTAAAATTATACAATAAGAGAACATTTTTTTGCTAGAAAAGGGCTGATTTATGGAAATGATAGAAATTCGTTGGCATGGTAGAGGCGGACAGGGCGCAAAGACAGCTTCCCAGTTCTTAGGAGAGGCAGCACTCGATACAGGGAAATACATACAGGCATTCCCTGAGTATGGTCCTGAAAGAGCCGGTGCTCCTATGAGGGCCTTTAATCGCATAAGTGATAAACCCATCTATATACACAGCTCTGTGACAAATCCTGAAATGGTAGTGGTAATAGACCCTACGCTTGTAAAGGTTATTGATGTTACAGAGGGGCTAGACGAGAAAGGCATACTTCTTGTAAATACAGATAAATCTCCTGAAGATATAAGAAAAGAAGTAGGATTTAATAAGGGTAAGGTCGGAACAGTAGACGCTACGAAGATTGCGCTTGAAACGCTGAAGTTACCCATGCCCAATATGCCTATGCTGGGGGCATTATTGAAAGCAAATCCCATTGTGTCCATAGATGAGCTTTCAGAAAGGGTAAAAGGAAAATTCTTAAAGAAGATCAGTGAAGAAAAGACAAACGCAAATTTAGAAGGCATAAAAAGGGCGTATAATGAGGTAAGGATAGGGTGAGGGGCTATAAATTATGATTGAGAAGAAAAAATCCTGGAAAGAAATTCCGATAGGCGGCATGATTACAGAAGCAGGCAATGCCAGTAAGTACATGACAGGCGGATGGAGGATATTCAGACCTGAAAAGAACAAGATTAAGTGCATAAACTGCCTCTTCTGCTGGATATACTGCCCTGATTCCTCGATAATAGTAAAGGATGAAAAAATGGTTGGTTTTGATTATGAGCACTGCAAGGGCTGCGGAATATGCGCTAAAGTCTGCCCTGTAAAGTGCATTGATATGAAAAGGGAAGAAAAATGACACAAGTGGCGGCAAATCCTAAAAAGACAAAGACAAAAAATATCCCAATGACAGGTGACCAGGCAGTGGCTTATGCCATGAAACAGATAGAGCCTGATGTTGTAGCTGCGTATCCGATTACGCCCCAGACCGAAATCGTCATGAATTTCTCAGACTATGTTGCAAACGGTGTCGTAAAAACAGAGATGATCCCTGTTGAGTCAGAGCACAGCGCAATGAGCGCGTGCGTAGGTGCAGCAGCAGCCGGTGTGCGCACTATGACTGCGACATCTGCAAACGGACTTGCGCTTATGTGGGAGATAGTTTACATAGCTGCATCGAC
>JAHJHC010000024.1 GCA_018824145.1 Candidatus Omnitrophota bacterium
CCAAGACATCATCATTCGTCGCCAGCAACCCCCCGTCCCCAAAACCTCCAAGATTTTTACTGGGGAAAAAACTAAAAGCTCCAAAATCCCCAATTGATCCCAATTTTTTGCCTCTCCATTCTCCGCCAAAAGCCTGAGCAACATCTTCAACTACAAACAGATCATATTTCTCGGCTATCCTGGTTATTTCATCCATATCGCAAGACTGTCCATATAGATGCACCGGTATGATCCCAACGATCTTATTTCCTGCCTTCAACGATGATGTCAAATAGGATTCTATTCTTGCCGTATCGATATTATATGTCGCTGGATCTATGTCTACAAAAAGAGGCGTCGCGCCTGACCTTAAGATAGCGTCTCCGGTAGCCGTAAAAGTAAATGATGTTGTGATAATCCTATCATTTCTATCAAAGTATTCTTCGCCCTTAAGTTTTATTGCCTGAGCCCTCAAGGCAAGCACCAGAGCATCAGTACCGGAAGATACCCCTATACAGTGCTTTACCTTTAGATATAGGGCTAATTTATCTTCAAGCTCTGAAACTTCAGGTCCAAGTATCCACTTCTGGTGTCCGAGACATTTCCTTATGGCATCGTCGATGTCAGACGTCATGTAATCATATTCCCTCTTAAGATCAAGTGGCGGTATCATCCTTCCTCCTTTAAATTCATATCTTCTCTTGGATCACTTTTATGCTTTTTCCATCAATACTGTATGTGCTTCCGCAATACGCGCACTCTGCATGGTTGTCAATACCAAATTTTAGCGTTACCCCGCACTTGCAAGCCCAACCGATCTGCTTCGATGGCACACCCACCATCAGGCCATAATCCGGCACATTTTCTTTGACTACTGCTCCCGCCCCGACGAAAGCATACTTGCCGATAGTTACCCCGCATACGATCGTCGCGTTGGCCCCTATTGACGAGCCTTTTTTAATCAAGGTTTCTCTGAACTCCTTTTTTCTTTCCACAAACGCTCTTGGATTATAAACATTTGTAAAGACCGCAGAAGGCCCGCAGAAAACATCGTCTTCTAAAGTCACCCCGTCATATACTGAAACATTATTCTGGATCTTAACATTGTCGCCAATAGTAACACTGGGGCCGATACTGGCATTTTGACCGATAACGCAATTTTTGCCTATTTTAGATTTTTTTAATACATGAGAAAAATGCCATATTTTTGTGCCTTCACCGATCTCCGCGCCATCATCGACAAAAGATGTCGGATGAACAAAATATCGGGAAGATCGTTTCGCGGGGATAGCGAGTGAACATGACGGTGCTATCGATTCTTCGGCTTTTTGGAGAACTTTTAAAACTTTTAATCCCTCAACGGCATCTGTTTTCGGGGTCTTCTTCTCCAAAATACACTCAAGAAAATGTTTTGCTTCTTCCTTTAGCGGTTCTTTATTTTCCACTTCGACATTATAATGCTCAGCCTTATGGGCAATAGGGATCTTACCGTCCTTCCACTCTATTTTGTGAGGGTAAACAAAAAGTTTCTCCTTTGCCATATCGTCAAAAACCGCCATGGCTTTGGACCCTACCACGACCAGTTTTTGTTCCTTAAAAGGATGGAGCCAACTTACAAAAATATGACCTTTGGCACCGTTCGCGAACTCCAGGTTGGTCATAGTAGTATCATAGATTCCACGACTTAAATAATCCCCTCCATAAGCTGAAACCTTGACCGGTTCCGCGCCATGCAGCATAAGCATGACAGAAATATCATGAGGAGCAAAACTCCAGAGGATGTTCTCCTCCGTTCTCAGTTTTCCTATATTTAAACGGTTAGAATACATGTATTCAACCTTACCCAGTTCGCCTTTATCAATTAAATTTTTGAGTGTTATTATTGCAGGATGATATTGCAAAATATGCCCGACCATTAGAACCCGGGCTGAATCGTTTGCCAGTACAACAAGCTCTTCTCCTTCCTTTTTCTTGAGAGCAAGTGGTTTTTCGACAAAAACATGCTTCCCGCTAAGCAAAGCCTGTTTTGTCAGTTCGTAATGAGTAACAGCCGGCGTTGCGATTACAACCGCCTCTATTTCCTTATCATTCCAAACTTCCTTAATGGAATCGGTAATTTCTACATCGGGAAATTTCCCTGATTGGATCTTTAATTTGTTCTTATCTGTATCACAAATAAGTTTTAATACGTCCAATTCTTTAAAAACCCGTATGAGGTTCGTACCCCAATAACCCGCGCCTAATACCGCTACTTTTAACATTTTTAATCATCTCCTCTCTATTTTTTATGCGTTTAAGAGCTTGTTTTTCAAATGCTCTATCTCTTTTTTAAAGTTATCATACTCTATTAATTTGCGCCTTAAAATAGAAAAAGGGGTCAAATCTTCACTTTCAACTTAAGCTGTTCCACCATCAGCGTTAAAACTGTATAACATCTGCTTTATAAAAATACTCATTCATTCCCGTTTTTTTGCGCTTCA
>JAHJHC010000025.1 GCA_018824145.1 Candidatus Omnitrophota bacterium
AGCTCGTTACACGGCCCAAAGAATCCGTTGAAGTCGTGGTATTATTGCTGGGATCAAAAGATAATGTAACTCCATTATTGTTATTGTCCTGCCACGAATGACAGGCACGATCCTCACTATCATATTCATAGTAAATCGAATAGTTATTAGCATCAATTTGGCGGATCAAGTTATGATTGCTATCGTATTGATATAGCGTCTCATTATTCAGGGGATCTATTGTTTTTATAAGATTACCTTCTGTGTCATATTCGTATTTAAAGGTGCGGCCATCCGGGTCTTTTACCTCTACAATCCTGTCCTGACTATCTTTAGTAAATAATAATTCCCTGCCTGAGGGCCCAATAACTTCCTGAATTATTCCAATAGCATCACGGGTAATTGAGATAAAATTATTATTTCTTCCTTCTATTTTAATAAGCTGGCCCTGTGGATTAAAATAGTCCCGACGGCCGTGTTTTCTTAAAATCGTGTATGATCCATCAAGATTCTTAGTCAATTCAGAATATTTACCCCGCGACGCAGTATATATCCCATCAGGATTTTTAGTGTAAACAGTATATACACCTTTTTCATCCACTTCTATCACTGACTCATCTGGCTGTTCTTCTAATGTAATATCATAATTAGACCGCCAGCCATAACCAAACTGGCCTTCGAAATCATCCTGGCTATTGTATGTGCGGGAAAGCTCCAGTGGAACCTCTCTTGACTGTATCCGGATATCAGTGTGAGAAGTAAACATGTTGCCGTTGGCAACATTTATAGGTTCAGCCACAGTAGTAACTTTATCTTCAGGAACTTCTTTAGTAGGATCTACCGGTGGCGCAATCTCTCCTATATTTATCTTGACCTCTTCTGAATAAGACCATTTAGACGAGGTGTCCTCACAATATGCCCTAAGCGTATGCTCGCCTAATGGCCAATTTGAAATATCGATGTCCCAGGTATAAGTGCCAGATTCAGGATATCCAGGGACGTAAAGTCCGCCGGCATACATCCCGTCTATTTCCAAAGCAATCCACTTTATTCCATGATAATTAGGCTGTACATTATGAAACTCTACACTAACTGCAAGGGGTGATGCGTCTGGGGGGATGGTTTCATCATTAATGGGAGAGGTAATAGTTATTTCGGGAGGCGGATTATTTACAGTTACTGTTACAGTATCATATGCCCCATTCGGATCACCTGCCCAATTTGCATATACCTGGACAGTCTGCTGTGTCCCATTCGGCGCATAAGTTGTATCCCAATAGAAAGTATGTGAACCTGATAATGCAGAAGGTATTACCCAATATCCCCCTACCAATGAACAATATAGATAATACACAGGCAAGTCTTCTGTGCCTGTATACGTTAAACTAATAGGGACTATTCCACCTACAGTCTCGCCTTCTTCAGGGGAAGTTATTTCAACATCGGCTAAAAGTATTGCTGGAAGGATTAGTGATAAAAATATGAATAGGGCTGTTACTGCATATATTAAAGGATTTTTAAGCATATTTTACTACGTAGTCCTATGCTCAAGTTTCGTTATCCTTTCTCCGTGATTAACTAATGCTGTATCTAGTTTATGGTCCATTTTATCAAGACTATTGTCAACATGATCAAGTCTATTTTCAACTCGATCAAGTCTATTTTCAACTCGATCAAGTCTATTCTCAACGCTATCGAGCTTATTTTCGACACGATCCACTCTTCCATCTATCTTATCCACCTTTCCATCTAACTCTTTTATGGCCACCTTCATGTAATACTGATCTGCTTCTATTTTATCAAACCGTCCATCATGCTCCTCTAATTTCCTGATAACAGAGCTATGTTGTTCTCCTATTAGTTTTATTTCAGTCTCTATCTTCTCAAATAATACCCTTGTTTCTCTTCCTGAATCATATTCACGTATAGGTTCTTTTTTCTTAGGCATAGCTATTTTTCTCCTTTCCTTAGTATATCCCTAAAAATATAGAAATCAATCTTTTTCTTTTTGCTCTCACTGTAGGTCAGGTTTAAACCTGACCTACTACTATAAGACACAGAAGGTAGGCATTTTCTTTCAAAAAATTTTAAGTTTTCTTATGGATTCTCGCTTTCGCGAGTGAGGGGACAGGTTCCCGAATAAATCTGGGACAGCTTCCGCTTTAGTGCGGTAGACGTCTCTAAAGTCTAAAGTTCTTAAGGGGTTTGAGAGAACTGTTGCAGGGCGATTTTTGCTAGGTGGGTTAGGTTGGCCATTAAGTCTACGGTTTCTGAGGTGAATTTTTCTTCTGCGTTTAGGCTGTTGATGTTTATTACGCCTAAGACTCTTTCTTTGATTTCTATGGGGTATACTATGGAAGATTTTATCTGGGGTCTCTTTAAATACTTCTTTATTTGAGGATCGTCTACTGAATCATCTATCAGAAGAGGTTTTCTTTCCTTTGCTACTAATCCTGATATACCTTCTCCTATCTTAACCGTGGCATCTTTGGTAAATTCAGTATCCAATCCGCGCGTATATCTGACTTTTAATTCATCCTTATCCTCTTCCAACAGCATTATCGAAGCTGAATTCCCTTTTGTCGTATTAAGCGATACGTCCAGGAATGTGTTTAAAAACTCTTCGAAATATACCGACGAATAAAGCCCCTTTATTAAATTATCCATGGTCTTTGGTATATCTAATCTCTCTTTTAGTTTTTTAGCATCGTACTTCAACTGCACGATATAATGCGCCACTTCACCGAGCAGTTCGACTGCGGACTCTATACTGCTGAAAGTAAACTTCTTTAAATCCGCTAACCTCTCCGTCAAATAATCCAGAGGTATCTTGCTATCTTTGGCAATCTTTTTATATTCTTCAAGGCCTTTCTTTGTCTTTAGCGATACCGGCCCCACTATTACAAATGCCAATATCCCCATTTCCTGGAGCTCAATCGGTATCCCGTATAGATATAATCCGAAAGGACAAATGACGTGACTGCTGGTTCTATCTTCTTTTATATTATTTACCAGCTCAAGCACGCATTCTTCGTGCTGTTTCCTCAGGCCTTCATGCACCCGCGTAATCATATCTAAACAAAAAGAACAGGGCTTATTAACACCCGGAAAAAGCCTGGCCTCCAGATCTACTGTCTGGATACAGACACCCAGGACCTCCCTGAAACCCTCCTGCATATGCTGCCATCTATCTTTTTCAATGATATCAAATAAGTCCATAATCAGATAATCTTGTATTTCTTCATCTTGTTATAGAGAGTAGTCCTGTTAATCCCTAATTTTAACGCAGCTTTTTTCTTGTTTCCCCCTGCATCCTGGAGCACCTTCAAAATCATATATTTTTCAGGTTCTTCCAGGCTTTCTTTTAGTGTAGCATTATTTTTGCCCTTACCCGGCGCCATATGATTTTTATGTAATGCCTCGGGCAACACGTCTTTGGAGATCTTATTGTTACGGGTCAATACAATAGCCCTCTCAATGACATTCTCCAATTCTCTTACATTTCCCGGCCAGTCGTTTTTCTCTAATATATCCATTGCCTCCTGGCTTATGCTTATAATCTTTTTGTCCTTATGCTCTTTATTGTGCTTCTGTATAAAATATTCAGCCAGGATCCTTATATCGCCTCTCCTATCCTTTAATGGCGGCAGCTCTATGGATATTACATTCAAGCGATAATACAAGTCCTCCCTGAATTTACCCTCTTTTATCAACTTATCAAGACTCTGATTTGTAGCAGCAATAACACGCACATCCACCTTTAGGGTGCTTGTTTCGCCGACACGCTCGAATTCTCCCTCCTGTAATACCCTTAAAAGTTTTACCTGCAGGGACGGTTAAAAAGTGTCGATCTCATCCAAAAACACTGTCCCGCCGTCTGCCTGTTCGAACCTGCCTTTTCTATCTTTTATGGCGCCGGTGAACGCGCCTTTCACATGTCCGAAAAGTTCGCTTTCAAGCAATGTCTCAGGGAGCGCGCCGCAGCTAAGCTCTACCAATGGCTTATCTTTTCTACGCTTATCATTTACATGTATTGCATGCGCTACCAGCCTTTTACCGGTCCCGCTATCCCCGCTCAGAAGCACAGTCGCAGAACTATCCGCTATAGCCTCTATCATGGTATAAATCTTCTGCATCTTAGAGTCTCTGCCTATCATCTTATGAAACCTGTCCCTCGTTGAACTAGCCAGCTTTTTTCGCAGATCGACGTTTTCTTCAATAAGCCTATTGCGCTCGATGATCTTATCAATGATAATCTTGATCTCAGTATCAACGATCGGCTTTGTCACATAATCAAATGCCCCTATCTTCATAGCCTCTACAGCAGTCTCTATATTACCGTATCCTGTGATAAGCACCACTTCTGTCTGCGGGAAATTAGACTTTATTTTTTTGAGGAGGGCAATGCCGCCCATCTTCGGCATCTTCATATCTGCAATGACAATATTATACCCCTTCGACTCTATCTTCTTCAAGGCCTCTTCGCCGTTGGAGGCCATGCTCGCAATGTACCCGTCTGCGCGAAGTGTCTCGTATAGAGATTTCCTAACAAGGGGTTCATCATCAACGATTAAGATTCTGCATCCATTCATATTCATTTTGGAAAATTAGGGACACATCCCAATTTTTATTTTATCTAACTTTATAAAAAGCAAGAAAATTGGGATGTGTCCCTAATTTTCCAATTTCTTATTCTTCACCGGCAGGGATATTATAAACTTTGTGCCGTTTCCATGGTCACTTACAACATCGATCTTCCCGTTATACCGCTTAACAATATCATAACATATCGAAAGCCCCAGCCCTGTTCCTTTTGTAGTCCCCTTTGTAGTGAAAAAAGGTTCGAAGATATGTTCCATATGTTCTTTGGAAATACCGCATCCCGTATCAGATATGGAAATATTGACAAAATTATTCTCCAAAGACGTAGCTATATTTATAGAACCTTCTGCTTCCAAAGAATCCAATGCATTCTTAAATATATTCGACAATATGCTGTCAATACCCAGGTCAGGGATCTTAGGTAAATTCATACAAAAATCTTTTTTAATATCCACGCCCTTATACATTGCCTGGTAACGCATAAGGTCTATGGATTTTTCTATTGTCTTATTCACATCTATCCACTTGTATGACGAGGATTTTTTCTGCCTTACTAACTGCAGTAATGATCTTATAATATTGGCGATGCGCAAAAGCCCGCCTTTGGCCTCTAAAAGATATTCCCTGGCAACACCTTCTTCTATGGAATTCAGCCCGAGATTCACATACCTTATTACCCCGTCAAGGGGGCTATTCAGCTCGTGAGAAATCCCTCCTGCTATCTTCCCCAAATCCGTGAACTTCCCGTTCTTCTCCGCCTCTTTCTTCAATATATCTATCCTCGAAAGCAGATGACTCTTCTCTATTTTCAACGCAATATGCCCTGCAATAATCTCTAAAATCCTCAGGTCCTGCTCGGAATACGGCTTTTTAGATTTATTTTCCGTAATGCTCATGACACCTATCAATCTCATATCAGTAGCTATAGGCGCGCATAAAAAAGAATTGGTCTTA
>JAHJHC010000026.1 GCA_018824145.1 Candidatus Omnitrophota bacterium
ATTGTAAATCATTCGTACGAAAAAGGAGGGACGTATAAGGCGACTCTATTTATCGACGATGGTAAAGGCTCAAATTGTTCAGGGGCTACAAAGGTACACTATCTAAGCGTAAATACGCCCCCTGTAGCAGAAGCCGGGCCTGATATCTTGACCTGTGTCAATAATACGATTGAATTCGATGGAGGAAAGTCTTTTGACCCGGATAATGACAAGCTTTCTTATAAATGGGATTTTGGCGACGGCACAACAGCTGAAGGGCCAAGAGTGAGTCATGCATATAAAGAGATAGGTGTCTATAAAGCGGTTTTGGTAGTCACTGATGATTCAGGCACAAGATGTGATGCATCTATTGACACAGTGGTGGCCACGATAAATGCCGAACCGGTCCCGGTTATAGAGGTATTATAATTAAGTAGTACGCACCGCTAATAAAAAAGGGAAAGAGGCCCTAGACATAGAACCTTATTAAGAAGGTTTTTGTACGGGGCCTTTTTTGTGATATAATAAATTATAATGATGAACTTTAGACTGATCCTGATATTATCGTTCATGCTTTCTGTTGCAGGGACTGCTTTTGCGGATTCCGAAAGGCTTACTATTGTTTTTTCAGGAGATATGCGCGGTGAAATCGAAAATTGCCATTGTCCAAAGGATGATTTTGGAGGGCTTGCCCGAAGATCTAAATACATCGCAGAGGTCAGGGAAGAAGCTGGAGACATACTGCTTATTGATACAGGTGATGTCCTGCCGTTATTCACGCCTGAATATAGCAGAAAAAAAATATTATATAATGCATTTGTCTCATTCAAGGCAATGGAGATGATGGGATATGATGTCATGAATGCAGGCGAAAGCGATCTTATTTTAGGAGAAAAATTTTTAAAAGAAAAAGGCAAAAACCTTTCATTCTCTGTTATATCCGCAAATATAGTAGAAGCAGAGAACAATAAGGATTTTTTCAGGCCTTATTTGATTAAAAAAATGAAAAATGGCTTGAGGGTAGGGGTGTTGGGGGTTGTAAATGAGCGTTACATAATAAACTCAAAAAGACTGGATATATTGCCGAATAAAGAGGCGGTTTCCGGATTGCTCCCTGAATTAAGAGATAAGGCGGATATTATCATTGTACTTGGCCATCTAGGCTTGCCATATTCTATTGAGTTGGCTGAGTCTATAGAGGGGATTGACGTGATATTGAGCGGTCATTGGGATGCAGGAAGTCAAGAACCTATTAAGATAGGCAATACTTTAGTTATGTCGACATCGTATCATTCTAGAAAGATAGGCAGATTGGACTTGGAGATAGATGGCGGGGAAGTTCATTCTTATAAGTGGGAATCAACGCCGCTTGACTATAAATATGACGGAAAAGGGATTATAAATTCGCTTGTCTCTAAAATGCCGGATTTAGAAGCCAAGGCGCAACCTGAACCTAAAGATCCTCTTGTAGAACAAATAGCACAAGAGCGGCCTCTAAAAGTCTTTGTGTTTTATTCCCCGTCTTGCAGGTCGTGCATGGAGATAGATAGGGATTTATTGCCGGGGATTAGGGAAAAATATAGCGATAAAATAGTATTAGGACATTATGATGTGAGTATACAAGAAAATTATGAGCAGATGTTAAGGCTGGAGAAAATGTATGGACTGGAGGAAGAAGGCGGATATGTGCCGGAGGTGATTGTATCAGGATATATATTAACGGGCGAGAAAGACATTGTTTCAAAATTGGATAAAGTAATACAAAAGGCCCTGAGTAGACAAATAGACGTAAAAAAAAATGAAGATATACCCCTGGAAGCCGTTGAATACCAGTTACCATCGACAGGCTCTCTCATTTTATCCAAATTCCAATCATTTAGCGTATACACAGTGTTGATAGCAGGTCTATTGGATGGGGTCAATCCTTGCGCATTTACCACGATAGTATTCTTTATATCATTTCTTGCATTTGCAGGGTATCGAAAACGCGAAATGTTATTTGCCAGCCTTTCTTTTACAACCGCAGTGTTTATTGCATATTTATTGATTGGCTTGGGGATTTTTAGATTCCTGAATTCGTTAAGAGGATTTGCTTATATTGCGGATTCCGTGAATATCATAATACTTAGCCTGGCGATCCTGCTAGGGGTCTTGAGCCTGATAGATTATTTTAAATTCAAGAGCACTAAGGATACAAAAAGTATTATATTAAAACTGCCGCAGTTTATAAAGAACAAGATACATACAGTGATAGGGTCTGATTTTAGAACAGGTACAAAGCATGAAAAAGGGGCTATCTTAAGAATAATCTGGATTGCATTGGTGTCGGGTTTCGTGGTTTCCGTGTTGGAATCTGTTTGTACCGGGCAGGTATATTTACCTACGATAGCATTCGTGCTTAGGATGCCTGAAGAAAAGATCTCCGCATTGAGTTACCTTATCATCTATAATCTTGCATTTATCCTGCCTTTAGTAGCAGTAGTCGTTTTAGGGCTTTTTGGTGTTACTTCCAACGCCTTTTCCAGATTCATGGAAAAACGATTGGGCATGGTCAAATTAGCCACCGCAGCATTATTCTTCCTGCTTGGATCTCTATTGATAATGTTCAGATAAAGATTTGTAATGTTTTCAGTGATAGGTTATATATTATCATGGTTAGCAGCACCCAGGCTAGCAGGTCTTGGGGCTTCTTTTCTGCGAACGGGGCGGGCATGGTGTCTTTTTGCCAGAGGGCTAGGGCTGTCTGGCACTGGAATAATTTTGCCGTCCGCTACGGTCCGCCTGAGGCGGACGTCCCCGGAACCCACTGGCTAGGGTATTAGAGTTGAGATGAAAACATTCAAATAGTGTAAGTTATTTAAAAAAAATCTGTTATAAAATAGTGAAATGTCCGGTTTATTAACAAATGAAATGTCCGCTTTCAAAGCGGGATATGGTAATATGCGTAGCTTAACTATGGAGGTTAGTTATG
>JAHJHC010000002.1 GCA_018824145.1 Candidatus Omnitrophota bacterium
GAAACTTCCTTATATGCTGATAGTGGGCGATGAAGAAAAGACTAAAGGAACGGTTTCGCTCCGTGCCAGAAAAGAAGGGAATCTAGGCGCAGTTAAGACAGAGGAATTTATAAAAAGAATAAAAGAGGATATCAAAACCAGGACATAAGGGGGTGGTACTTATTTCACGTGAAATAAGAGTAAATCATAGGATAAGGGTGAAAGAAGTCAGGTTGATAGGGTCTGATGGTGAACAGATGGGTATTGTTCCTACCCGCGATGCTATAGACAAGGCTCAAGAGCTTGGTTTTGATCTAGTAGAGGTGGCTTCACAGACAAGCCCGCCTGTTTGTCGTATAATGGATTATAGTAAATACAAATACGACCAGGAGAAAAAGGCTAGAGAGGCTCGTAAGCATCAGAAGGTTGTTCATTTAAAGGAGATAAAAATAAAGCCGAATATAGAAGAGCATGATTATCAGGTTAAGCTCCATCATCTCAAGCGATTTTTGTCAAGGGGAGACAAGGCAAAACTCACGATGACATTCAGGGGTAGAGAGATGAGCCACATGGATATCGGAAAAAAGGTCTTGGATAGGATGACCTCTGACATTATTGAGGTTGGGGAGGTAGAAAAAGGCCCTAGCAGGGAAGGCAGGAATATTATTATAAATTTTATACCGCGTTCCGGGGCCAAGGTAACTTAATAAGTTAAGGAGATAACGACATGCCGAAGTTAAAGACAAATAAGAGTGCTAAGAAAAGATTTAAGTTAACAAAGACAGGGAAAATCAAAAGATTTAAAGCGGGTAGAAGACATCTCTTGTCATCCAAATCTTCCAATCGAAAAAGGCGATTGAGAAAAAGCGCGCTAGTACAAGGGATGGAAAAGAAGCTAACTAGGAAGCTGTTGCCGTACGGGTAGTATGAGGCACGAGTCACGAAACGGAGGAATGCAAACATGTCACGCGTGAAATATGGGCCAGCATCGAGGCGACGCAGAAAAAAAGTTTCAAAGATGGCAAAAGGTCAAAGGGGTGGGAGGAGTAAATGGCATAGGATTGCCATGGAATCAGTAAATAAGGCCCTGGCTTATGGTACAAGAGACAGGAGGGCTAAAAAGAGGAGTTTTAGGCGTCTTTGGATTTTAAGGATCTCTAATGCATGTAAAGAATTAGGGATTTCGTATAGCAAGTTTATGAAAAACTTGCGGGATTCGAAGGTGCTTCTAAACAGAAAAGTGCTTTCTGACATCGCAGTTAACGATAGTCAGGCGTTTAAGAACTTAGCGGAAGGCGTCCAGAAGGATAAATGACAAATGACAAAATTCAAAGCACAAATACCAAATGATAAAACACGGGTTTTTATGTTTTGAAATTTGAATTTATTTTGTCATTTGGATTTTGGAATTTGTCATTAAACTATTTATGCGCAAGTTAAAGCCACCACAAATAATAATCTTCAGCTTTCTCGTGACGATTCTTATAGGCGCTTTCTTTTTAGCTCTGCCACAGTGTTCCAGTAACGGGGTTTCTGTAGGCGTCGTGGACGCACTTTTTACTGCAACAAGCGCTACTTGTGTCACAGGGCTTATTGTAAAAGATACAGGGAGTGATTTTTCTCGATTCGGACAAATGGTCATATTATTTTTATTGCAGATAGGCGGACTTGGGATAATGACATTGTCCACATTTTTTGCAATTCTTTTCGGGAGGAAGCTTACTCTACGAGAGAACATCGTCATAAAAAGCGCATTAGACCATCACAGCGTCGAAAGATTAAAGACCCTTATATTGTATATCCTTGCGCTGACTTTTTGTATAGAAGCCATAGGGGCAGCACTTTTATATAATAGATTAGGCAATGTTTATCAATCTATATTTCATTCGATATCGGCTTTTTGTAATGCCGGCTTCTCTCTTAACGCAACAAGTTTTGCAGGCTACAGGCAGGACGTGTATGTGAATCTTGTAATGACTATGCTGATTATATTGGGTGGTATCGGATTTATAGTGCTTATAGAAGGGCCAAAGATATTCAGATGGATTGTTAGGAGAGTATTGTTGAAAAACAGAGAAGACATAAAGCAACTTTTTTCAAAGATAAGCCTTCAGACAAAAATAGCTGTGAGCGTAAGTTTGATCCTGCTTTTTTTTGGCACGCTTATTTTCTTTTCGCTGGAGAATGCCAGGCTCCTTCATGGTTTTGGCCTTAAAGATAAAATTTTAACATCGTTTTTTCATTCTGTTACTTCCCGGACAGCTGGTTTTAATACGGTTTCTATAAAGGATCTTGCCAGCCCGACGTTATTTTTTCTTATAATATTAATGTTTATAGGTGCCTCACCTGGTTCAACCGGAGGAGGGATAAAGACGTGTACTCTAGGTGTCCTGGTGTCCGGTGCGATAAGTATGATAAAAAACCAGGACAATATACATATTTTTAAAAGGGCTATACCAAGGGTAATATTTAGAAAGGCAGTTATTATAGCAGGCCTTGCTGTTACATGGATAGTTGTCTTTACGATGATTTTGAGTTTTGTCGAAAGCAGAAACGAGGCTATACCTAATTATTTTTTAAGGGTGTTATTTGAGGTTACCTCTGCGTTTGGCACGGTTGGATTATCTACAGGCATCACATCTATTTTAAGTCCATTAGGCAAGGTGTTGATTATGATTACCATGTTAGTCGGGAGGATAGGGCCTTTGACATTGGCGTTGGCCATGACAACGAGAGAACAAAGGGTTTTCTACAAATATCCTCAAGAGAAGGTAATGGTGGGGTAGTGAGGTAAAACGCAACGTTTAGTTGTTATCAGAGAGGTGTTATATGCGGCAATTCGCAGTAATAGGATTGGGTAGATTTGGATTGAGTGTAGCTAAGACTTTGAGCGAAAAAGGTCATCAAGTCCTTGCTATTGACAGAGATGAAGAATTGGTTCAGGAGGTATCTGACTTTGTAACAGAGGCAGTGCAGGTCGATTCTACTGATGAAAAGGCATTAAAGGCAGTGGGTATAATGGATGTGGATGTAGCTGTGGTAGGGATAGGCACAAATTTAGAGGCATCTGTCCTTACTACATTGATCTTGAAGGAACTGGGTGTCCAACACATTGTAGCCCGGGCAGTTACAGATGAACATGGCAAGGTACTGGAGAAGGTGGGTGCTACTAAGGTGATATTTCTTGAGAGAGATATGGGTTCCAGGGTTGCGAATTCCCTTATTTCGCCGTCAATATTGGAACATATAGAGCTTTCCCCGAAATTTAGTATAATGGAAACTGTCCCTCCAAAGGAATTCATCGGAAAATCTATCAGGGATTTGGATGTTAGGGCAAAGCACGACCTCAATATTATTGCGGTCCGGAAACAAGAATCAGAAGAAGCCAGTGACTTGAATATGGCACCTAAGGCAGATTATATTGTTAAACAAGGCGATATTTTTGTAATTATCGGATCGAATGAAAATTTAGATAAGTTCAGGAAGAAGTATCATATAGAGAAGTAGCAGGGGGGTAGAATGAAACTTTTAGATAAACTCAAAAATATAGAAAAGACTGCTATGAAAGAGGCTGTAGAGGCCGGAAGTCTGGATGAATTGGAGCAATTTAGGATCAAGTATCTCGGCAGAAAAGGCGTATTGTCCAGCGCGATCAAGAACATGGCGCATGTCGCGAAAAAAGATAAGCCTAAAGTAGGGAAGTTTATCAATGAACTGAAGCAGAAGATAACCCTGCTTTTAGATGAAAAAGAGAAGTCTTTCAGGGAAGAAGCCAAATCACTTTTTGAGTATGATGACACGACCCTCCCTGGCATAGTCGCAGAGCTTGGACATAGGCACCCTCTTATAAGGACTATGGAGGACATCCTTGATATATTTAAGAAGATGTCCTTTAAGGTCGTTGATAGCCCAGAAATAGAGACAGAGTTTTATAATTTTGAGGCGCTTAATATTCCGAAAAACCATCCTTCAAGAGAGACCTTTCATACCTTTTATGTTGAAGACGGCGAATTCCTGCTGCGGAGCCAGACTTCAACTGCACAGATAAGGATGATGGAGAAAGAAAAACCGCCCATACAAGTAGTGCATGCAGGTAAGGTCTATAGACCTGATGCGGTTGACGCAAGTCATTCATTTATGTTTTATCAGATAGAAGGATTTATTGTGGATGAAGGCATTGTGTTTTCTGATTTGAAAGGGGTATTAGAGAAGTTTGCAAGAGAATATTTCGGGCAAGATGTAAGGATGAGATTCAGGCCCCATTATTTTCCTTTTACAGAACCTTCGGCAGAAGTGGATATCTCATGTTTTATATGCGGCAGTAAAGGTTGCAGGGTGTGTTCTTATAAAGGTTGGCTTGAGGTCCTCGGCGCAGGCATGATAAATCCGAAGGTCTTTGAGTTTGTAAAATACGACTCTTCAAAATACACTGGATTTGCTTTTGGCATGGGCGTTGATAGGATCTGTATGCTTAAGCACGGCATAACTGACATAAGGTTATTTTACGAAAACGACGTGAGGTTTTTGAAACAGTTTTAGAGGAGGCCCTTTATGAATAAAATAATCATAGTATTAACCATGGTTTTATTTTGCACATTATGCCTGGGCATCTCAGTCATAGCAGAAGAGATTACATTGACTACATATTATCCTGCGCCATACGGGGCGTATGTTCAATTGGCAGTGGAGTCTTTAGGGGTGGGGGATAATAATAGCTCTGGTGCAGTTGATGGCAATGATGTGCCTAGTACTTCCGGAGATGTCTGGATAGAGGGCAATGTTGGTATTGGTATAGGGGCTGTTGCGCCTAACTCAGAATTAGAAGTAGCAGGAACAATACGAGCAAATACTGCGTTTAATTTTAATGGTACAGATGGACATACAGGCGCAGCTGCTTACACTGTTGTAACCGCTGTCCGATTATTGCCTGGTCCTGTGTTGCAGAGAAGAACAAGAACTATTACAGTAGAGGGCGGTATTATAACAGATGTTGGGGCTGAAATTGCGTGGTTTTGATAAAAAAGGAAGGTTTTTATGCGAGTTAGTTTGGATTGGTTGAATGATTTTATCACTGTAAAAGGTGATGTAAATAAGGTGCAACACTCTCTTACTATGATAGGTCTGGAGGTTACTTCTATTCTCGATATAGAAGATGACAAGGTTATGGATATAGAAGTTACGCCAAATAGGCCTGACTGCCTGTGTATTCTGGGTATTGCCAGAGAACTTGCAGCAGCTCTGAATAAGCCTTTGAAAATCCCCCTATCAATCAGTAAGAATATTATGAAAAAAGGAAGAGGCGGAGGGAGCGTAAAAATTGAAGTATCGAATAAAAAAGATTGTTCACGGTATATAGGGTGCATTTTAAAGAATGTAAAGCTATCTCCTTCTCCCGGATGGTTAGTCTCGAGGTTGAATGCTATGGGAGTGAGGTCTATTAATAATATAGTAGACATAACTAATTATACCCTTTTTGAGACAGGTCAGCCTTTACACGCGTTTGATTTTGATAAATTAGAAGGTAAAAAAATAATAGTTAGAAGGGCTAAAAATGGAGAGGATATTGTTACTATTGACGGAGTTAAGAGAGAGTTAGACCCTAGTATTTTGGTTATAGCTGATGCAAAGAAACCTGTAGCAATAGCAGGAATAATGGGTGGAAAAGATACGGAGATAGCAAGCGATACCAAAAATATCTTGCTTGAAAGTGCATATTTTGAGCCAAATATAATAAGAAAGACCCAGAGAAAACTTGGTTTGGCCTCAGAATCTAGCTATAGATTTGAAAGAGGAGTTGATCCTGGGATGGTTTTGTCTGCCAGCGCAAGGGCACAGGAATTGATTAGGGAAATAGCAAGCGGTAGGGTCTCGGGAAAAATTAGTGATATAGGGACCAAGATATCTGTGACAAAAGAGATATTGTTGTCTTTGGATGAAATACCGAGGATATTGGGCATAGAAATAAGTTCTCAAAAAGCCATTGATTTTTTTAAAAGATTGTCTCTTTTTGCTGCTAAAAAAGGAAAAGGAAAAGTACTAGTAAGGACCCCTTCTTATAGACAGGATTTAGAAAGAGATATAGACCTTATAGAGGAGTTGGCAAGACTGTATGGTTATGACAAAGTTCCTGCAAAAATACCTAGATTTACGATACAAAAGACTTACGAAGAGGAAAAGAAAGAGAGCACTAATTTAGAAAAAGAGGCAAAAAGGATCCTTTCTTCTCTTGGCATGAATGAGATCGTTACTTATACCTTGACCAGCAGATTCAGCATAGAGGCATTGGGCGGATCTTTTGATGAAGTGATACGCCTTAAAAATCCTTTAAGTTCTAATCAGGAGTTTATGAGGGCTAGCCTTGCTTCGGAGATGCTTGAGGTGATAAGTTGGAATCTGAATAGAGGGAATACGTTAATTCAGCTCTTTGAATTGAATAAGGTGTACCTGAAGAGGAGTCCTGGCGCTGAAATACAAGAGAAACTGAACCTCTGTCTTGGCGTTGGAGGCACTACAAGCGGAAATTGGAAGGAGAAAGCAAGGGAAATAGATTTCTTTGATTTAAAAGGGATTATGGAGCTCTTTTTGACTTCGCTTGGAATAAAGCCTTATGCTATTGATGAGGGAGAGTCTTTTATATTTAAAGAAGGGATGTCTAGTCATATAAAGATAGAAGGAGAAACAATCGGTGCTTTTGGAAAAGTAAAACCAGAGATTGCCAGGAAGTTTGATATAAAACAAAATGTTTACCTTGCAGAAATCTACCTGGAGGGATTGTTGAGGCATGTAAATTTTCAAAGGCGGTTTACCCCTCTTCCTCGATACCCCTCTATAAAGAGAGATGTATCTATGATTATAGATGATTCCGTGACTTCCTCGAATATATTAGAGGTACTAAGACAAGAATCGAAGGGCCTCGTGAAAGCAATAAAGGTGTTCGATGTGTATAAAGGACATCAGATACAACAGGGCAAGAAAAGTTTGGCCTATACCTTGGAATATCGTTCGGATGAAAAGACATTGAAAGATGAAGAGGTTGGTCAAATTCATAAGAATATACAGGAGGTGCTTGTTAAGAAGCTGGGGGCTGAGATAAGGTAAAGAGTTGATTTATCCAAATATGTATGATATAATTAAACCAGTCCCTACAGTGCGCGTGGTGAGAGTGGTGTTTTTGAGCCAACACTACCACAATGGGAGCTTGACGTTAGATGTGGCTGTAGACCTGGTTGCTTTAAGGACTAGGGAACATTAAACATCTAAGAGAGCACCCACCTGCTTAGAGGGTTCATTAAATAAATCCTTCTCCACGGCATTGGTGGGGATTTTTTTTGACATGCCTGATTTATTCGAATCCAAAAAAATAACTTCAACTAACGCCCCTCTCGCCGTAAGGATGCGGCCGAGAGATTTGAATGAGTTTGTGGGACAGACCCATATACTCGGCGAGGGTAAACTGTTACGTAGAGCAATAGACGCTGATAGAATCACTTCCCTTATTCTCTATGGGCCCCCTGGAACAGGTAAGACTGCGCTTTCGTATGTGATTGCCAATATTACAAAGGCTTGTTTTTGTGATATAAATGCAGCGATCTCTAATATCCAGGAATTAAGGGATTCTTTAAAGGCCAGCAAGGAACGTGAACGCTCTACAGGCAGAAAGACAATACTTTTTATAGATGAGATACACAGGTTTAACAAGGCCCAGCAGGATATATTGATGCCTGACGTGGAATCTGGTAATCCGATTTTGATAGGCGCAACGACGCATAACCCTTTCTTTTCACTGATTTCCCCGCTTATTTCGCGTTCAGTGGTTTTTGAATTAAAGAAGCTATCCAAGGAAGAAATAATCGTTATATTGAAGAATGCCTTGAAGGATAAAGATAGAGGCCTGGGTAAAATCGCTGTCAAAATAGATGGGAAGACGTTGTCATTTTTGGCTGATGTTTCAGATGGCGATGCTAGAAAGGCCCTCAGTGCTTTGGAAATAGGGGCCTTAACCACTAAGCCAGGTAAAGATGGCTTTATAGATTTTAATATTAAGGTGGCAGAAGAGTCTATACAGAAAAAGGCGGTAGTCTATGACGGTGATGAAGACGAACATTATGATACGATCTCTGCATTTATCAAGAGCATGCGCGGTTCTGACCCTGATGCAGCTTTATATTGGCTTGCAAAAATGCTCTATGCAGGAGAAGAGCCTAGATTTATTGCCAGGCGTATTGTTATATGTGCGGCAGAGGATGTTGGGAATGCAGATCCCCAGGCGCTTGTGGTAGCAAATGCAGCCTTTCAGGTGTCTGAATTTGTGGGTATGCCTGAATGCAGGATCCCTTTAGCCCAGGCAGCCACTTATATTGCATGTGCCCCTAAAAGTAATGCAGCCTATCTAGGAATTGAAAAGGCAATGAAGGATGTAGAGGAGTCTAGGACCCTTGAAGTGCCTACTTCTCTTAAGGATGCTAGTTATCCTGGTGCACAACAATTAGGCCATGGTAAAGGTTATAAATATAGCCATCAATATAAGGATCATTATGTAAAGCAGGACTATATGCCAGAGAAAAGACGGTATTACGAACCCACGGATATCGGGTATGAGAAGAAGATAAAGGAGTATTTGGATAAACTGAAGCACTACCCAGGCCAGTGAGTTTCGGGGACGCAAATTTTCCCCAGCGTGGAAAATTTGCTCTGTTTTCTTCCTCGCTCGTCTTTTTGCCAGAGCGTCAGAGCTCTCGGGCACATCAGGAAAATTTTGGCAAAAGTCCGCAAGGAATTACGGCGAGCTTCGGTCATGTATCTAGGCGATAGGGTATCATAGAAGCGAGCCGTAAACCGTAGCGGACGGCAAAATTATTCCAGTGCCCGAGAGCTCTGACGCTCTGGCAAAAAGACACCATGCCCGCTCGGAAGAAAGAAGCCCCGAAACTCACTGGCCTGGGTAGTGTTAATAGTTGAAACTGTAATGTAATAGTACAGCCATGAATAAAAAAGCAGTTGCGTTATTTTCCGGAGGATTAGACAGTATATTAGCCATCAAGCTTATGTTAGAGCAGGCTATAGAAGTGCATGCATTGAATTTCTTGAGTGTTTTTTGCGATTCTAAATTCAATAATAGAAAAGACGGGATAATAAAAAGCGCTAAGAACCTGAAAGTGCCGATAGAGATCATGGGCATAACAAAAGAATTCATGGAGATAGTAAAGGCCCCAAGATACGGACGAGGAAGCAGTATGAATCCCTGTATTGATTGCAGGATTTTTGGATTTAAAAAGGCAAAGATTTTTATGGAAGAAATAGGCGCTTCATTTATTGTAACAGGTGAGGTGCTCGGGGAGCGACCGATGTCACAAACAAGACATGCTATAGATTTGATAGAAAGAAAGTCGGGCATGCCAGGACTTATTTTGAGACCGTTATCCGGTAGATTATTTGAACCTAGCATGCCGGAAAAAATGGGCATTGTTGATAGAGCAAGACTTTTAGATATTCAAGGTCGTAGCCGGAATAGGCAGTTTAGACTCGCAAAGGAATTCGGCATAGATGATTATCCTACGCCTGCTGGGGGGTGTCTATTGACAGATAAGGGTTTTTCCAATAGATTAAAGGACCTTTTTAAATATAATGCTGGTTATGAGATAAACGATCTTAATCTTTTGAAGATCGGAAGACAGTTCAGGCTCAATGAATCCGTAAAACTCTTTGTAGGCAGAGATGAAGAGGAAAACAAATTACTCCTAAAGTTATTGCGTCCAGGCGACTATGTATTCGATGTTGTAGATATACCGAGCCCCATTGGTTTAGCGCGAGGCGATCTTAATGAACAAGATATTGCTTTAATATCATCTATAATTGCCAGATATTCAGATGCGAAATCCGATACAGTAACGTTATGTTATAAAGTCATCCCTTCAGAAAAAACAAACACAGTTACTGTCTCCCCAGCCACTGAAAAAATCCTTTCACCTTTCAGAATATAATAATTGTACCGTTTGCGAATTCGTGCTCAACCTGTCCCCTTTTTCAAGATTAAAAGTGTCCCCCGTGTTTTTTTGTACCGTTTGCTCAAAAGAGGTGGAAAAATAAAGTAGCAAACGGTACAAAATACTTGACAGGTTTATTTTATATGGTATAATCTCTACTGAAGTAATCATGATTATAGGGATTAAGGCTAGGAGGGTGCACTTATGAAGATTAGTTATAAAAGTGATTATGCACTTAAGACATTACTTGAGTTAGCCTTGAATTATAATAAGGGTGTTGTCTCAATCAGTGAACTTGCTGAGAGGGGAGACATACCTGATAAGTTTCTAGAGCAGGTCCTTTTAATGTTAAAGAAAGGCGGATTTGTAGATAGTAAACGCGGTATAAATGGCGGTTATTTTTTAGCCAGGCCCCCTGAGAAGATTACAGTAGGAGAGGCAATTAGATTTATAGAGGGGTCCATTAAACCTATTACATGCGTAGGTAGGGAGAATTACGAGGAATGCAAAGATTTTGCCTCTTGTGTATTTAGAGATATTTGGGGTCAGGTAAATACTGCAATTTCACTTGTCATTGACACAATAACTTTTGCTGAACTTGCCAGAAGGATGGAGAGTAAGAAGAAAAAAAGGGTAAGTTATACATATCATATTTAGGAGGCAAAAATATGTCTAGAATTTATAATAACATAATTGAAACTATCGGTAACACTCCCCTGGTTCGTTTGAGTAAAATAACAAAGGATATTGGAGCTGAAGTCATGGGCAAGGTCGAGTCATTTAATCCAGGAGGCAGTATTAAAGATAGAATTGGTTTTTCTATGATAAAGGATGCAGAAGAAAAAGGATTTTTAAAACCTGGGGGGACAATCGTCGAGCCTACCAGCGGAAATACTGGGATTGCGCTTGCGTTTGTTGCCGCAGCTAAAGGCTACAAACTTATTATTACAATGCCTGATACTATGAGCATTGAAAGACGGAAACTTCTAAAACTATTTGGGGCAGAGATTATCTTGACACCAGGAGAAAAGGGTATGAAGGGAGCTATTGAAAGGGCAGAAGAGCTCACAAAAACTATTCCAGGCGTTTTTATGCCTCAACAGTTTAAAAATCCGGCAAATCCAAAAATTCACAGGGAAACTACAGCTGAAGAAATCTGGAAAGATACAGACGGAAAGATAGATATCCTTGTAAGCGGCGTGGGAACAGGCGGCACATTAACAGGAATCACACAGATTATTAAAGATAGGAAGAAGGATTTTAAGACCGTGGCAGTTGAACCCCTTGATTCACCTGTTCTTTCCGGAGGGAGTCCAGGATCTCATAAGATTCAAGGTATAGGAGCTGGATTTAAGCCTGAGGTTCTGGATGCGACTTTAATAGATGAGATCTTTAAGGTAAAAAATGAAGAGGCTGCTTTAACTGCCAGACGTTTAGCGCGGGAAGAGGGGATACTTGCAGGCATATCAAGTGGCGCAGCTTTATACGCAGCTTTACAGATAGGTAAAAGACCAGAGAATAAAGGTAAACTAATAGTTGTTATTTTGCCTGATACAGGTGAAAGATATTTAAGCACTGATTTATATGTGTAGGCGCAAAGCAAGCCCCGTACGGACATCTTAAAATTTTAAGATGTCCGTACGGGGCTTGCTTTGCAGCTACAGTTGCGGAGGTGATGTTTCATGGTATGGCTGATGTCTAGGATTAAAAAAGTGGATTATTTTTTATAATTTGTTAGAATATTTGAGGAGGTTTTGAGATGGTTAAGACCATTGGAGAGATAAATGAAAAGATTAAGAAAGGTAAGGCTGTCGTTGTTACAGCAGAAGAGATTATCAATCTTGTAGAGAAGGATGGACTGAAGAAAACAGCAGAAAAGGTTGACGTTGTAACTACAGGGACCTTTGGCCCTATGTGTTCTTCAGGGGCATACTTTAATATAGGGCATTCAAAACCCAGGATAAAGATTGGCGGAGGCCAAGTTACATTAAATGATGTACCATTATATGCAGGATTTGCAGCAGTTGATTTATTTTTAGGCGCGACTGCCTTGCCAGAAGATGACCCTGCAAATAAGATTTATCCGGGTGAATTTAACTATGGCGGGGCGCATGTGATACAAGAGCTGGTTTCAGGCAAGGATCTCAGGCTTTTAGCTACTGCATACGGTACAGATTGTTATCCCCGTAAAAAACTCGAGACCTTAATTAATATAAAAGACCTGAATGAAGCAGTGCTCTTTAATGTCAGAAATGCTTATCAGAATTATAACTGCGCTGTGAATCTGTCTGATAGAATGATTTATACGTATATGGGTACTTTGCGACCTAACCTTGGCAATGCCTACTATTGTAGTGCAGGGCAGGTTTCACCGCTTTTGAATGACCCTTATTATAAGACAATAGGTATAGGCACAAAGATTTTTCTTGGCGGTGGAGTTGGTTATGTTGCATGGCAGGGGACACAGCATGCGCCAACAGTGAAACGTAAGCAGAACGGAATTCCTCAGGCGCCAGCAGGTACTCTTGCTGTGATAGGTGACTTGAAAGGTATGTCACCCGAATATTTAGTAGGGACTACGTTTCAGGGTTACGGCGTTACACTTACTGTGGGAATAGGCGTTCCCATCCCTATACTTAATGAAGAAATATGTAAGTTTACAGCAGTAAAAGATAAGGATATATGGACACAAATAGTTGATTATAGCGATGCGTATCCAAATTGTAAGCCAGGAAGCTTGGGTGAGGTAAATTATGCCCAGTTAAAAAGTGGAAATATACAGGTAAAAGGTAAAGAAGTCCCTACAGGGGCACTTTCCAGTTATTCAAAGGCCATTGAGATAGCAGAGACCCTAAAAACTTGGATTAAAAAAGGAAAGTTCCTTCTTACGCAACCAGTTGCTCCTTTGCCAGGGGCTGAGAGTGGTATTGCTTTTAGGCCTTTGAAAGAACGATAGAGGGTGTAAGAAACTCTGCTGACTTCCACACAATAGACAGTAGGGGAGGTTTAAACCTCCCCTACAATTGTGGATAGTGTGGATAAGTATGATTTGGCTAGGTACAATAGTTACAGAATCAAGGAAATCTTGTAACTATTGTACCCAAAGATATTAGGAGGTTAGTATGCGAGAGAAAGTTGAAAAGGCAATAGAAAGCATAAGACCATTTCTCCAAAGAGATGGTGGGGATATAGAATTGGTGGATATAGTAGATGGTGTAGTGAAAGTAAGACTAAAGGGTGCATGTGGCGGTTGCCCGATGTCTCAGATAACATTAAGAGAAGGCGTAGGAAGGGCAATAAAAAAGGAAGTCCCTGAGGTAGTAAGAGTAGAGTCTATAGAGTAATTACCTGGGATTTCGATATTTGATGCTGGATACTAGATGCTGGATGCTTGTCATGCAATACCAGCACCCAGTATCTAGCATCAAGGATCAAAATAAGTAATAATTTATGAAGATCCCATCTCTCAGCATCCCAAGAATCTCACTTTACTATAGAGAGCTTTTGTCATTAAAAGATACAAGTGTTATATCCTCACAGGAATTAGCGCGCCTTACAGAATGCAGTGCTGCACAGATCAGGAAAGACTTGGCATATTTCGGTCAATTCGGTACTCCCGGCCGTGGTTACTCTGTAAAGTTTTTAAAAGAAGAATTGAGGAGAATACTCGGTATAGACAAGAATTGGGATGTTGCACTTATTGGCGTCGGAGATCTAGGTTCGGCCTTATTGGCTTACAAGGGTTTTAAGAGCCAGGGTTTTAAGATAAAATACGCATTTGATAATGACAAGAAAAAAATAGAGAAGGTAAAAGAAGGAATTAAGATAAAGGATATTGGGGAGCTCAAAAAAGCAGTAAAGTCTAACAAGATAAGTATGGCAATTGTAGCAGTGCCTCAACCTGCGGCACAAGAGGTTATTGATAAACTAGTTTCTTCTGGGATTAAGGCCATCCTAAATTTCGCGCCTATAAGACCTAAAGTATCAAAGGGGGTTGAGATATTGAATATCGACCTTTCCATGGAATTAGAAAGGCTTACATATTTTTTAAATAAAGATACGAATCAATAAAATGCAGAATAGGTATGATGCTATCATTTGTGATCTCGGGAATGTCCTGATTAATTTTGACCACTGTATTGCAGTAAAGAAGATCCTGCATTACACCATTAAGGAAGAAAAAGATATATATAATCTATTCTTTGATTCTCCGCTTACCGGTCTATATGAGGAAGGTAAGATTAGTTCAGCTGAATTTTTCAGCAGAGTAAAAGAGTCTCTAAAGTTAGATATAGATTATAGGAGTTTCTTGCCTATATGGAATGATATATTTTTTGAGTGCCCGCTGAATATTAAGATGCATAATCTTTTGAGATGTATTAAGGGGAAATATAAACTTATCATGATCTCTAATATAAACCAGACACATTTTGAATTCCTCAATGAAAAGATGGATATTTTAAAGGATTTTGATAAACTTGTTCTTTCTTATGAAGTGGGATACAGGAAGCCGGCGCCTGAGATTTACAAAGTAGCATTGGAGTCTATAGATGTACTCCCCTCAAAAAGTCTTTATATCGATGATAGGCAAGACTTGATTGATAGGGCTTCAAAAATGGGTATAAGAGGCATTGTATTTGATAGTGAATCGGCTTTTGAGAAGCTATTGAAAGAACTTGCAGTAGAGGTAACTTGAATCATGATATTAGTAAGTGCGTGTCTTGCTGGAATAGACTGTGCCTGGGATGGAAAAAATAGGCTGGATGCAGGGATAAAGAGACTTTTGGATGAAAACCTTGCTATAGCTATTTGTCCCGAACTTCTCGGAGGAAGAAACATTCCTAGGGCAAGGACTGAGATTAAAGGAGGAAACGGAGAAGATGTCTTGAATGGCAAGGCAAAGGTGTTTGATGAAGAGGGGAAGGATGTAACTGTTGAATTTTTAAAAGGTGCATACGCAACACTTTCTATTGTAAAAAAATATAATATAAAAAAAGCTGTTTTAAAATCAAAAAGCCCCTCCTGCGGAGTCGGGAATATCTATGACGGTAACTTCAAGGGTAATTTAATTGCGGGTGACGGGGTGACAGGCGCTTTATTGAAAAGGGAGGGCTTGGAAGTATCATGTCGAGATACCTGATCATTGACGGATATAATGCGATAAATAAGATTGTTCAACTTGAAGCTAAAAGTGATGTGAGCCTTGAAACAGCGCGTATGTCTTTTATTCAAATGTTAAAGAATTTTATGACACATAAAGACATATTCGACAAGATTTTTATTGTGTTTGATAGTTCGCAAAATGAGTTGGGCGTAAGAAGGCATTCATATGGGGACATAGAGGCCTTGTTTATCGCAGATGATAAGGATGCCGACAGTTTTATTGTTGATATGCTTAGAGGGGCTGATCCGTCCGATAAAATAAGTGTTTGTTCAGATGATAATTTTGTCAGAAACCATTCTAAGGTATTCGGTCGTGACGTGATTTCGGTAAGTGAATTGGAAGAAATTATGTTGAAGGAAAATAGCTCTAGGAGTACAATAAACATAAGAGGCTTAGATAGAGACAGAATCGGCGAGATAAACGAAGAATTAAAGAAACATTGGAGGCTGACATAAGATGGCAAAAGAAGAACTTAAACCTGTTTATATAGAGGCATTTGACTTGGATGATGCATGGTTTCAGGCCATTTCAAATATCCTGGAAGAAGGACATGTATATACCATCACTAGAGGTAGTTATGAGGGTCAGAAGAGGCTTGAGTTTGATTATGTTACCATAAAGATAAAGAACCCTGCACATCAGATAATACCCCTTGTCCCTGAAGGCTCCGGCATACCAGCCCCTACCAGCATGGAATATATTCATAGTTACCTTTCTTATTTATTGACTGGCCAGAAAACAGAGACAGAAGATTATACGTACGGAGAGCGACTGGTTGATGCGAAGGTAAGAGTAAGACAGATGATTGATGGTAGAGAAATGGTAAAGGAAATGCCTCTTGAGGTAAACCAAATTGAAGAGGTTATAAAGATATACAAGACGCAAGGGCATGGAACTAACCAGGCAATAATGGAAATAGGTATGCCTTCTGATATAAAACTAAATGATCCGCCTTGCCTCCGTCTTATAGATACAAGGGTCCGATATGGAAAACTACACTTTTTTCCTTATTTCAGGTCATGGGATTTGTGGGGTGGGTTCCCATCAAATCTTGGAGGCCTGGAACTAGTAAAACAGTACATGGCAGAAGAAATAGGTGTTCAAAACGGCGAGATTATAGCTTCGAGTAAAGGGCTTCATCTTTATGATTATAGCTGGGATCTTGCAAAACAGAGGACAGGTAAGTTGGATATAGAAATAAGATAGCTTTGCTTGATGCTAGATACTAGATGCTGGATACTGGTAGTGCAATACAATAAAATTATAATGTTTAGATTCAATTTTATTTTAGTCTTATCTCTGTTTTTATCTACAGTTTCCTATGCGGAGGAAGGTATGGTAATAAAACTTCCTGAACCAAAAGAAAAAGGCAAGGTTTCTTTAGAAGAGACAATTAAAAGAAGAAGATCTGAAAGGACTTTATCAGAAAAGGCATTAACAATCGATCAAATCAGTCAATTGCTTTGGGCTTGCCAGGGTATTACAGACGGCTCCAGAGGATTTCGTAGCGCCCCTTCTGCAGGGGCTACTTTCCCTTTAGAAGTTTATATCCTCAGTCCAGACGGGCTTTTCCATTATCTTCCACAAACACACAGTTTGCGGAGGCTTAAAGATAAGGATTTACGGGAAGAGCTTTCCCGCGCATGTTATGGCCAGGGCTTTGTAAAAGATGCTGGCATAGATATAGTCATAACCGCTGATTTTAAAAGGACGACCTCCTC
Organism: Candidatus Omnitrophota bacterium; assembly: GCA_018824145.1. Taxonomy (GTDB): domain Bacteria; phylum Omnitrophota; class Gorgyraeia; order Gorgyraeales; family Gorgyraeaceae; genus JAHJHC01. The sequence goes on from JAHJHC010000002.1 coordinate 16,848, forward strand.
TTATGGGAAGAGAGGTGAGAATTACGTTTATATCGAAATTGGCCATGCTGCAGAGAATGTGCATTTGCAGGCAATTAGTGAGGGGCTCGGTTCTGTTCCTGTAGGGGCTTTTTCTGATGATAGAGTAAAGAAACTACTGAACCTTCCAGAAGATCTTGTTCCTATATATATAATTCCTGTTGGCTACGTTGAATAACAATGCACCCCATTATACTTAAACTCGGACCTATCACAATTTACAGCTATGGCTTGATGGTTGCCATAGCGTTTCTTGTAGGTATTTATATTGCAAAGCATGAAGCAATTCGAAAAGGCATTAAGATAGATCTAGTCTATAACCTTACCTTTTATCTTGTGATAGGTTCATTGACAGGTGCGCGTCTTTATTATCTTTTGTTTTTTGACCCTTCAGGTTTTATAAAAGAGCCAGTATCTATCTTCAAAGTGTGGCAGGGAGGGCTTGCTATACATGGTGCAATCTTAAGCGGGATAATTACAGGATATGTATTCTCCGAATTCCATAAAATCTCTTTTTGGAAACTGGCTGATTTATTAGCCCCTTCAATAATCTTGGGCCAGGCAATAGGTAGAATAGGTTGCTTTCTAAATGGGTGCTGTTCCGGCATTCCTACAGGATCTATATTTGGTATAAGATTCCCGGAAGGAAGCTTACCTTACCCGGCATATAAAAACCTACCAGTACACCCCACCCAGCTTTATGAACTTTTCTTTAACCTTATCGGGTTTTTTATCTTATGGTCTATGAGGAAGAGGTTAAAATTCGATGGGGGACTTTTTTTGCTGTATTTAGTGATGTATAATTGCACTAGAATAGTAATATCTAGTCTGCGCTACGATAGCTTGTATATATGGAATACCGATTTAAAGATAGCACAGGTAATTAGCGGACTAATTTGTGCAGTAAGCATAGTTTTATTTATAAAGAGGCAGAAGAGTGCGTAGAGCAATTTTATTCAAGGCAATTGTTTTTATAACGCTTTTGACAGCATTAGGTGCGAATATTTACGGAAGATCGAGGCCAGATACTAAAGGTTTTTCAGGGGGCGAATTGCAGACAGTTATGCCTGAAGGAGAATTTTTTAAGAAAAATGAAAAACCATTTTTATATCATGAGGTTTATAAAAAGAACAGATTAATCGGCTATTGTTTTAATACCAGGGATGTTGCGCCTGAAGAGAAAGGGTATAGCGGCCCCCTTGAGATACTGGTGGGGCTTGATAAAGAAGGGAACATACTAAATCTCGAAGTGCTGCGCCATAATGAGACCCCTCAGTACGCTAGTGGTATTACGAGTCCGGAATTTCTGGGCCAGTTTAAGGGGAAGGGGGCTAGCGATAGATTTATAGTAGGTGAGGATATAGATGGCATAACTCAAGCAACCATATCCAGTAAGTCGGTTGCCAGAATTTTAAAGGCCGCTTTGGAGAGGTTCGATTCATTGATCAGCGAACGGTCTTTTGAGATCCTTCGTCGTCCGTCGTGGCGGACTCCTCAGGATGAAAATTCGGGAACTTTCCCGGATTTTCATATAACAGTTTTAATCATTATTTTTCTTCTGCTTGCATTCTATTTTAACTTCAAGTGGCTTAGGTATACGGGATTATTTATTTCAATTTTGTATTTTGGATTTTACAAGGCAGTTTTTATCTCAATGTCAAACCTTGGGAGTATTCTTTTATGGAATCTACCGGATTTCAGATCGAACATGTCATGGTATGTATTTATTTTTTCCGGCCTCATCCTGACATTTTTAATTAGTGCTTTTTTTTGTTCTTATATGTGTCCTTTCGGAGCGCTCCAGATATTTTTGAATAAGATTTTTAAATTTAACCTGGAGATGTCTTCGGAATCAGCAAATAGGTTGAGAAAGATCAGATGGATTCTATTATGGCTTTTAGCCCTGTTAGTTTTAGTATTAAATAATTCAAACATTGTAAATTACGAACCTTTTTCAACCGTATTTTTAAGAAGAGGTAGCATTATTGCGTGGGGTATCGCATTTATAGTATTAGGGCTGTCTTTATTCCATTATCGGCCATTTTGTCGGTACTTTTGCGCAACAGGCGCGTTTCTTGATATGTTGTC
>JAHJHC010000027.1 GCA_018824145.1 Candidatus Omnitrophota bacterium
TACCGCCGGTGGGGAATTCCACCCTCTCCCGAAGATCTACTTCTATTCTTTTATCGTACCTAGAATTATAACAAGAATTAATTAATTGTCAATATAAATTACAAATGTTATAATGTGGACACTATGGCTGATTTACCTTTAAATTCCAATAAATGGTTCAAATCTCTCCCTGATCTGATAATAGCTTTATATAACCACGAATTCAAAAATACTGCTACTGCGCCACTTGACAAAACTCTTAATGACCTTTTAGTTACTAATTTCAAGATATGGGGTTACGAAGATGAAGCAAGACGGAAGGACCTGCCGGATAAAGAGATAGCTACTCTAAAAAGGAATATTGACAGGGATAACCAAAGAAGGAATGACCTTATAGACACTATAGACGCAATCTTTAGAGAAAATATAGAAAAAAATCTCAAAACTATTGATAAGTCACTACCCCTGAACTCAGAAACACCTGGAAGCGTATTCGACCGTCTTACTGTCCTTGCCTTAAGGACCTATAATCTCAAAAAAGAGCTTGAACGTAAAGATGCGGATAAATCTCACATCAAGAGATGCTCTCTTATGTTAAAAGAAGTGGGAGAACGCTCTAATGACCTCTTAAAATGTATAGAAGAATTGTTAAAAGATTATTATTCTGGCAGGAAAAGACTCAAATCCTACAAACAGCATAAACTCTATAACGACCCTGAGCTCAATCCCTCACTCCGCAAATAATTTCACAAACTCACTTGCAGTTCTTGTCCATGTAAATTCTTTAGCCCTTACAATACCTCTTTTAATTAATTCTTCTCTTAGCTTCTCGTTATTAATAAGTCTTAATATCGCCTCGCCTATTTCTTTACAACTTGAAGGATCTACTAATAAAGCGCTATCCCCTGCTATCTCACCACAAGATGATGTCCTGGACGTAACCACAGGCACACCATAGCTAAATGCCTCTATTATTGGAAAACCAAATCCTTCATAAAAAGAAGGGTATATAAAAACTGATGCTTGTTGATACAACTTGCTTAATTGCCCCTCATTTACATATCCTTTAAAAACTATATCTTTTTTAAACCTCGCCTGCTTATACGCCTCAAATATTTTCTCGAACATCCAACCTTTCATTCCTGCAATATAAAGCTTGTGTTTTATACCATGCTCTTTCTTCAACCAATCAAATGCCTTTATAACTCCGTCCACATTTTTCCTCGGCTCCAAAGTGCCGACGAAGAGAATATATTCGTCTTGCGTTTTGCGTTTTGCGTCATGCGCATTTTCAATATTTATTCCTGGACATATGACTTTTATCATTTCCTCTTTAACATTATAAAATTTAATCAAATCCGCCTTAGTATTAAAAGAGTCTGTAACCAGTATGTCTGCCTCGTCTAAAACCCTTCTAATCCCCTCATCGACCTCCTTTATCGTCTGTTCGCTATGGCCATAAGGATATGCCTTTATAATTACATCATGAACAGTAACGATATACTTAGCTGTTTTAGGCCTATGTAAATCGTAAGAAGACGTATGAAACACATCTACATCCGGCAAAATCGCCCCCGGCCCTTTTTTGAAATAATCCACATGATGCGAAAAATTTGCGCCGGGTAATCCCGGTAACCGTCTTTTAAAATCTAAAATCTTCTTCCTGCTATACAGAAGATAATTATTCCCTCTATCGACCTCTGCTAAGGCACTAATCAGATCAAGTGTATACTTCCCTATACCTGTCCTTTTTTTTAGTGTGGAACGGATGTCTATCCCGATCTTCATTTCGGTAGGATATCCTGCATTTTCCTGAAGTTTATTTCCAGGCTGCTGCAAATTCCTCTTATCTCTTCGAGGGCGTCCTTTGGAAGATCTGGTATGGCTAGTATGATTTCATTCACATCTTTATGTTTTAGTATCCGAGAAACATCGACCCTTGAACCCAATACAGAAACACCGTGTATGCGCCTGCCTATCTTTTCTTTGTCATCATCTAAGAATCCAACCGGCTTATACTGCAATAGCTTGTTATTCTTTATTTCCCTTAAGATAGATTCCCCTGCGTCGCCTGCGCCGTAAATCAAGACATTCTTGCCGTTCAGACTGGCCTGGTCGAATATCTCCTTATAAATCCTCTCAAGGACCCTTGCGCCTGCTATAAAAACAAAAAGTAAAAGCCAATCAACAACAAAAACTGCCCTTGAAAAACCTTGAAATCTCCATATAAAAAGAACCATTGCGGCTGAGGCAAGGGAACCAAATGCCACTGCCTTGAAAATAACTATAAGGTCAGGCACGCTTACATATCTCCAGATGCCTCTATAGAGCCCGAACTTAAAAAATACCATATATTTTATAATCACTACTATAGGCAAAGATTTAACGATAAGGTCCTGGTTTTCAGCGGACAATACACCCTCAAACCTTAAAAGATACGCTGAAATATATGCCACGCATATCAATATAAAATCAACCCCTACTTCCAAAATCCTTCTTTTATGCATCAACATACCGTCTAATATAACCCTCCCGTTCCTCTTTTTACAATCCTTTGGTTTGACGTCTGTGTAGACCTTGACCTTGGCTAAAAAGGTAGCAAAATATATAAGCGCTATGGCCGCGAGTAAAACAAGTATCAGCGTCAGTATCGGGCTGACGAACATCGAAAGCACGCTTATCCCTCCAAAAAATACACTTATAAAATATAATGCAATCACTGCCTTCTTGTCAGAAAGCCCCAGGACTACCATTCTATGCGATATATGGTCTTTGCCTCCCTGAAAGATTCTATGCGAGGACAATGCCCTCGCAATTGCCACAAATAGCGTATCAAGTATCGGAACAGCAAGCACAAGGACAGGTATGGCAAGTATCATTACTAAATGCGTGGATTCCTTCCAGCTTCCCTGTAGTGTTATTGTAGCTAACATAAAACCTATGAACATGCTCCCGCAGTCACCCATGAAAATCCTGGCAGGGCTGAAATTATATCTTAAAAACCCCAGCAAACTCCCTGCAAGGACCAATGCCGGTAATGCCAACAAGATATTTCCTGTTAAAAACGCAAACAAAAATATTACGCCACTGACAATAGCTGCAATGCCGCCTGAAAGCCCATCCATATTATCAAGCAGATTAAAGGAATTGACGATCGCCACCACCCATAAGACTGTAAGCGGCATGCTTATTATCTGATATGGTATGACTTTTATACTCACGCCAAAACTGACCAATAAAGACGCTATAATAATCTGGCCTATGACTTTAGTATAGGGTTTTATATGTCTAATGTCATCGAAAAGACCGAGCCCGAAAATAATGCTCCCACACAAAATAATGCCTATATTCTCTATGCTAGGTTGCATAAAAATAGCATAAGGGACAATAAATGAAATAAATATAGCTATCCCGCCAAAAAGAGCAGTCTCTTTCTTGTGCCATCTATCTTCTGTAGGTTTCGCTACATACCCTCTAATTATAGCTATCCTTCTTATGAGAGGAGTTAAAATAATAGAAAGGGAAAATGA
>JAHJHC010000003.1 GCA_018824145.1 Candidatus Omnitrophota bacterium
ATGCATCTATAATAAAATTCGTAAATCAGATTCTAGTGCAGGCAGTTAGAGAGAAGGCTACAGATATTCATATTGAGCCTTATGAAGATGAAATGAAGGTTAGATACAGAGTGGATGGGGTCTTGTATGATATCTCTATACCGCAGGATATAAAGTATTTTCAGTCTGCTATTGTTTCGAGACTAAAGATTATGTCGAATTTGGATATTGCCGAGAGAAGATTGCCTCAGGATGGAAGGGTTAAGATCAGGGTGGGAGATGAGGAGCTGGATTTAAGGATATCTATTCTGCCGACCCAGTTTGGTGAGAGTGTAGATGTGAGGCTCTTAAGCAGTAAGATGTTGTACAGTTTAGGGAATTTAGGGCTTTCGTCTTCTGATCAGAAGAAGCTTGAGGGCCTTATACATAAACCGCATGGGATTATTTTTGTAACAGGACCTACTGGTAGCGGAAAAACAACCACTCTTTACTCATGTTTATCCAAAATAAATGGGAAAGATAAGAAGATTATAACGATAGAAGATCCTATCGAATATCAATTGAAAGGCATAACCCAGATACAAATCCATCCTCGTGTGGGTTTGAATTTTGCGACGGGATTACGCTCTATGCTTCGTCACGATCCGGATATTATGATGGTCGGAGAGGTGAGGGATTTTGAGACAGCGGAAATAACTATACGGGTCGCTTTGACAGGACACCTGGTATTTAGCACATTACATACAAATGACGCTGCAGGAGGGGTTACTCGTCTTTTGGATATGGGTATAGAGCCGTACCTTGTGGCTAGTTCTGTGGAGTGTTTTATTGCGCAGCGTCTTGTCAGGCTTATCTGCCCGCAGTGTAAAGTCGAAAAGAAGCCTGATGGAGAAATCTTGAGAGAATTAGGTGTAGAAGACGATATAAATAGTGTACTAATTTATGAAGGTAAGGGTTGTGAATTTTGCAAGTTTAGTAGTTACAAAGGCCGTACTGCTGTCTATGAATTTTTACCTATGAGCGAAGAAATCCGTGAGATGGTCCTCCACAGATCTTCGTCCGACCAGATAAAAAAGAAGGCCTTGGGATTGGGAATGCATACCCTTCGTATGGATGGATGGAAAAAGATAAAACAGGGCCTTACTACTGTAAGTGAAGTAATAAGAGTTACTGAAGAAGATTGATTATGCCTTTGTCGGGCAATGTTTGATGCTGGATCCTAGATGCTGGATGCTTGTAATGTAACACCAGCATCCAGTATCAAGCATCAAGGATCAAAATAAGCAAGCTAATTTATTATATGCAATGAAAATAGAAAGGGGTAAGGTTTTAAGAGTTGTTTTATGGATTCTGACAAGTTTGGCAATATTGAACATTATCTTTTCTTTGCGTGTTTCGGATAATGTGAAATTAGCTAAACACGGATCTGGTAATATGGAGGCTGTCTATTTAGCAAGGGCGGGTGTCATGAAAATGCTTGCAGAACTCGCTAGAGATACAAATTCTTATGATAGCCTTAACGAGGATTGGAATAGAAATGAGGATAACCCCAAAGAGTTTAAACTTGGGCGCCGTACGGTATTTTATGGCGCTTCTGATGAAACTGGGAGGTTGAATTTAAATAGCGCAGGATTGAATGAGGGACATTTGCTCGGATTGGGGTTGGATGCTAAGATTGCTGAAAAAATCCTGGGATATAAAAATAAAAAAGGGAATACGGGTTTTGAATTTATAGAAGAGTTGTTTTTAGTGGATGGTATGGAACGGGATAATTACTTAAAAATAAAGGATTTTGTTACCATTCATAGAGAGACCGATCGCGAGGTTAATATTAATACTGTTAGCGAAAAAGTGCTCCGCTCGATTTTAGAAGACTACTCCTTGGTCCAAGATATATTAGAATATAGAAAAGGCCCTGATGGAGCAGAAGGCACGGAAGATGATGGTATATTCAGGACCACAAGTGATATTAGTATGATTGGTGGATTGGATTCGAGTGGTTTTACTGTGCAATCCAGGGTTTTTCGTATATGGGCAAAGTCATTTTTTTCAGAAGACAAAGAAAAACTCAAGACTGTAGAAGCTGTAATAGACAGATCAGGGAATATTTATAATTGGAAGGAATATTGAAGTGGAAGAGAAAAGCAATATTTTAATCATTCCGAGACATTTAGTGACCGTGAGGTTTATGGATATACCGTCTTTAGATAATTCTGAGATTGGGAAAATAGTCAGATTGCAGGCCATAAAAGAAATCCCCTATCCAAAAGAGGAGATGGTGATTAGCTATAGAAATCTCGGTTCTTATAAAGATGGTTTTTCGTCAATCATGCTGGTTATTGCCAAGAAAGAAATAGTTAACGAAAAGCTGCGCGAGGGTAGTCTTAGAGGTCTGGAAGCAGAGAATATAAGATTGCATACTGAGGTGGTGTATTTATCTTTGTTAAAGGGAGGCATACTTGATTCGAACAAAGTAACTTTAGTCATACATATGGGTAGAGAAGATTCGGAGATTATGATAATAGATAAGAAAAAACCTGTTTTTTCCAGAGGTTTCAAAAATAACGATAGATTTTTGGAGGAGATAGACAGGTCAATGTTGGTTTACAAAAGGGATGGTCTTCATCCTGAGGTGGAAAATATCCTTGTGGCTTATCCTTCCATGATAGATGTCGAACATGTAAGGCAATATCTGAAAGATTTCAAAATCCCTGTAAATTTTCATGAATATTCCGATGATTTAACGGACAGTAACCTTTCACTAGAGATAGATCTATTGCCGGAAGAATTGACCCTCAGGAAGAAAAAGGCTAAGGAAAGACAGGAGCATCTTGTAACATATTCTCTTATAGGGTTGGTTGTAATATTATGTTTTGCATTCTTTGCCCTGAAAATCCATGAAAAAAAGAGGCTTTTGGAAATGCTTTCCTCAAAGACAGTCAAGATGCAAATTGAGACGGACCAGATAGGCAAGTATCGTAAGAAGATAGATTTAGTTATAGAACATAGAAAACAGGGCAAGTTTATTATTGATACCCTAGAACACTCTTATAGTTTAATACCTCCTGACATATCGCTTTCAAGATTGAGCTATAATGAAGAGGAGGGAGTTTTTTATAAAGGGGCTTCAGAAAGCACTTCTAGTATTTTCGGTTTTGTAAAAAGACTTGAGAAATCAGAATATTTTGACAGGGTGGAGATTAAACACACTGCCAAAAAGAATGTAAAGCTTAAAGAAGTTACTGAGTTTGATGTACAGTGCCATTTAAACACGGATCAGTGATCATATGTTCAAGTTAAATATTTCGAAACGGGAAAATTCCATCTTTATAGCACTGGGTTTAGTCGTAATTTTATTTTTGACCTTCCATTTTATAGTCAGGCCGATTTTTAAAAAATGGCACACGCTTAATAGTGAAATAATTACAGAAAAAAACAGGCTTAGAAAAGGCCTTGAATTATTTAAAAATAGAGACAATATAATCGGTGAATATAATACTTATGCGACAACTCTTAGGAAGATATCGAAGATTTTGAGTTATATAGAGACGAAGGCCGGTTCCTTAGATGTAAAAATAGCTAATATAAAACCAATGCCGCAGCCTCAAAAAGATTTTCATAGAGAATATCTGGTCGAAGTGCAGATAGAAGGGGAGTTTGCAAATATCAGTAAGTTTATAGCCGAACTCATAAAGCCGCCTCTCGTTATTACTCTGAAGAAATTCGATCTTAGGACAATGCCGGATCAAGCGCCTTCCCAATTTAAAGGCATCCTTATTTTATCCAAGCTAATAATCTAATAATATGCTACCCTTGACAATATGTCGGTCTTCGTGTAAACTTACTCTCTAAGTAGAGAGTAGGCTATCGCTCTCTAGGTAGAGAGGGGTAGGTGACTTATGAGAAGTATATATTTAATTAAAGATTTAGCGAAGTTAAGCGGGCATACTATTCATACTATAAAATATTATATTAACTGTGGACTTATAAAAGAGATAGATAGAAGTCCAGAGACAAATTTTAGATATTTTGACAATACTACCCTTGAGAAGTTGCAGAAGATACGTCAGTTACGTAAAGAAAACAGG
>JAHJHC010000028.1 GCA_018824145.1 Candidatus Omnitrophota bacterium
ATTCAAAAGTAGTGAGATTTGGATTGAATTCGCAATGTGATTTTTATGCGGACAAAGTAAATCTTGAACCTGACGGGATAAATTTTAGATTGAATGGCAAACATGATATAGATCTAAACTTGGTAGGCCGTCACAACGTCTATAATGCGCTAGGGGCAATAGCAGCTAGTTGGGATTTTGGGGTGCCTATTGATGAAATAAAAGAGGCCCTCAAGGAATTCACGGTGCCGAATATGAGGATGGAGGTTAAAAGAATAGGTGACATAAAAATAATAAATGACACATATAATTCCAATCCTTTGTCGATGAAGACGGCGATAGAGTCCTTGAGAGATATAACTACGAAAGGCCGAAAGATACTTGTTGCAGGCGATATGCTTGAATTAGGAAATTTATCAGGCAGGTTTCATCATTTGGTCGGCAGACAAGCTGCTGAGTCAGGGATTGATCTAATAGTGGCTGTGGGTAGGCTTGCCGAACATGTTGCAAAAGGCGCACAAGAAGCCGGGATGAATCAGAAGAAGATCATGTTGTGCAATCTTACTAAAGAGGCCTGTTCCAGAGTGGCGAATTTGCTCAAAAAAGGAGATACTGTTTTAGTCAAGGGTTCACGTGCGATGAAAATGGATGAGATCGTAAAAGAGATAGAGACGCAATTTAAATGAGCAGTCTGGGATTTTTTTTCATAATATCGACTGCTCATCCTGAGGAGTCCGCCTGAGGCGGACGACGAAGGATCTCAGAAAGAATGAAAAACAAAAAAACTTACTTTTACATTCTATCTAATAAAAGAAAAAGCGTCTTGTATGTTGGCTCGACAAATGACCTCATAAAACGACTCCAAGGACATCGAAAGGGTTATAATAAAGGATTTACACAGAAGTATAATGTTAATCGATTAGTCTGTTATGAAATCTTCGAACATATTGATAAAGCGAAAGATAGAGAAAGAGAAGTCAAAGGGTGGAGACGTCAAAGGAAGATAGAATTAATAGAAGCGATGAATAAACGATGGAAAGATCTCTATGATGAATTTACCAGAGATTCTTCGCTTCGCTCAGAATGAGGGGTCGGAAAACATATTGAAAACACCCCGACCCCTCATTTAAATAATGTTATACTACCTGCTATATCCCTTAAGAGAATATTTTTTCATTTTTAATGTCTTCAGATATATAACATTCAGAGCTACCTTTGCAAGTGTAACTGCATTTTTAATAGTAGTCCTCGCCGCCCCTTCTATAATAAAAAAACTGCAGGCCCTTAAGATAGGAGAAACAGTAAGGCAGAAAGAATGCCCTGGCCTTTATGATTTACATAAAGGTAAACAAGGTACTCCTACTATGGGGGGTATATTAATTATCCTAGGCGTGGTTTCTTCCACGATATTGTGGGCTGATATAAAGAATAGTTTTGTGCTCCTGGCGCTTATGGTAATAGGTTGGCTTGGTGGGGTCGGATTTTTGGATGACTATAAAAAACTAACTTCACATTCTAGCTCGTGCAAGAGAGGACTCAATAAAAAAACAAAACTTTTATCTCAGGTTATAGTAGGATTTATTATCGCACTTTTTCTATATCTGAATCCGTTATATTCCAGTGTCCTGGAAATACCTTTTTTAAAAGAATTGGCAGTAGACCTCGGGATTTTCTATATGGTTTTTGTTATACTTGTTATTACTGCTTCGTCTAATGCAGTAAATCTTACAGATGGACTGGATGGCCTTGCTATAGGATGCATTGTATTGACTGCGGTCGCTTATACTGGCATGAGTTATATAACAGGTCACGTTCAGTTTGCAGAATATTTGGGTGTTTATTATCTTCCTGAGGCAGCAGAGCTTACTGTATTTTGTGCTGCTATAATAGGAGCTGGTCTTGGTTTCTTATGGTATAATTCTTTTCCTGCCTCAATATTTATGGGTGATACAGGGGCATTGGCATTAGGAGGCGCCATAGGCACAGTAGCTGTTTTTGTGAAAAAAGAGATTATTTTACTTTTAGTAGGCGGGGTATTTGTAGTAGAGGCCCTTTCAGTCTTACTGCAGATAATATCTTACCGCTCTACAGGTAAAAGGATATTTAAGATAGCGCCTCTTCATCATCATTTTCAGATGTGTGGCTGGGATGAACCGAAGATTACTGTGAGATTCTGGATAGTAGCAATAATCCTAGTGCTTTTAAGTTTTGCAACGTTGAAATTGAGATGAGCTGAATTATGAGAAAAGTAGTAGTTGTCGGGCTTGGAAGAAGTGGTATAGCATCAGCTAGGCTTTTAGCAGAACATGGGGACGCTGTCTTTATTACTGAAATAAAGGATGATAGTTATATAAGGGCCTCTTTAGATTCGTTGATTAAAGACGGAGTAGTCGAGAGGCATAATGTTGAGCTTGGGGAAAATAGTAATAGATTCATAAAAGATTCTGATTTGATGGTCATAAGCCCTGGGGTAAGAGCGGATTCAGAGCCTGTTAAAATAGCCGAAAGGATCAATATCCCTGTAGTAAGTGAATTAGAGTTAGCGTCTTCAGTGTGTCTTGGGCCTATTATTGCTGTGACTGGCACTAGTGGTAAGACCACAGTGATAACCTTGATACATAAGATCCTTACAAGGGCTGGCCTAGATGCGATTCTATGTGGAAATATAGGTAATCCATTGAGCGGTGAGATTAAAAGGATAACGAAAAATACTATTGTAGTATTGGAAGTCAGCTCTTTTCAGCTCGAAAGAATAAGGAGTTTCAAGCCAAAGCTCAGCCTGATATTGAATATATCCGAGAATCATCTGGACAGGCATAGGGATATGGAAGAATATATATATTTGAAGTCGAGGATATTTTCTAACCAGGATGAAGGCAGTATTTTATTTTTAAACGGAAAAGATAAGATATTGAAACGACTTTCAAAGGATATAACCAAGCTTAATGTGGAGTTTTTTGACGAATACAAGGGTTTCAGTAAACGTTACAATATAGAAAATGAAAATTTTTTGGCAGCTATGTCTGTCGCGTCCGAAGAGGGTGTTAATGAGGGACTGATGCTTGAGGTAATCTCAGGCTTTAAAGGTATAGAGCATAGATTGGAATATGTGACTACGATCAACGAAGTTGATTTTATCAATGATTCGAAGGCTACGACTGTTTCAAGTGTTGAATGGGCCTTAAAATCTTTAAATGGCAGGATAGTTTTGATTATGGGCGGTAGATATAAAGGAGGCGATTTTGCCAGATTAAAGGATTTTGTTAAGGAAAAGGCGAGAAGCATAATTGCAATAGGAGAGGCGCGTTCACGTATTAAGAAAGATCTTTCTATATTCAAAGATGTTATTGAGGAAGATGATTTAAATCAGGCCGTGCATAGGGCTTTTGAGAAGGCCCGGACCGGTGATAAGATTTTACTTTCTCCCGGCTGTTCGAGTTTCGACATGTTTAAAAACTATGAAGAGCGAGGGAGGGTCTTTAAAGAGATATGCTTAAAAATGCAGGGTAATACATGAAGAAAGAATCACAGTTCCTTCTAATAGTAGTGGCGGTTCTTGTTTGCATAGGTATTGTGATGGTCTATTCATCTTCAAGCTGCTATGCATATGAGCGATTCCATGATAGTGCCTTTTATTTAAAGAGGCATATCTTATATTTTATGATAGGGTTAGCCCTGTCGCTATTTGTGTTAAAGTTTGATTACAAAAAGATAAGGAAGTCCTCTAAGATTTTACTTGCACTCTCGGTATTTAGTCTCGTCGTTGTATTCTTGCCGGGGATAGGACACGCAGCCGGAGGAGCAAAGAGATGGATTAAGCTTGGGATCTTGTCTTTTCAGCCATCAGAGTTTGCAGGGCTTTTTTTAATTATATATTTGGCAGACATATTGGAAAGAAAACAACATCTTATTAGAAATTTTTTTTATGGTTTCATGCCGCCACTGATCATATCAGGGGTTGTGGTCTTATTAATACTTTTGCAGCCTGATTTGGGAAATGCAGTCGCACTTTTAGCAGTCGTCCTTATTATGCTTTTTGCATCAGGTGCCAATATGATGCATGTTGTGACTTTAGTGCTTTTATTCTTACCGACACTTTATTTTTTGATATTTAGAGTGCCGTACAGACTTAGACGGATCATAGGATATCTTGATCCGTGGAGCGAGGCCCAGACCGAAGGTTTTCAAATAGTGCAGTCATTTCTAGCGCTTGGTTCAGGCGGTATTTTTGGTTTGGGACTGGGATGTTCGAGGCAGAAACTCTTTTATCTGCCCCAGGCACACACAGATTTTATATTCTCTATAATAGGGGAAGAACTCGGACTTATAGGTACAGTTGGCACAGTATTTTTATTTAGCGCATTTGTATGTTTGGGGATAATAATATCTATAAAGGCAAGGGATTTATTTGCTAAGTTTCTGGCGCTGGGTATTACTGTTAGTATAGGGTTTAAGGCCTTTATAAATATAGCAGTTTCTACCGGGGCAATACCTACAAAAGGTTTACCTCTGCCATTTATAAGTTATGGAGGTACAGCGCTTATTTTTAATATTGTAGGTGTGGCTATTTTGTTGAGTATCGCAAATAAATAAAAAACTTATGAGGGTAATGATTGTTGCAGGGGGGACAGGTGGGCATCTTTTTCCGGCTATTAGACTAGCTGAAGAGATACATAATCTTTCGTCAGACAAAATCTTATTTATAACATCTTCACGCAGGCAGGATAGAGATATCCTTAAAGAAAGGCATATACCGTTCAGAGTTCTTCCTGTAATTGGATTTCAATCCAGAAATGCCGTGCATATTTTAAATTTTGCAGTACGGCTTATAGGTAGTTTAATAAAATCTTTATTCTTGGTCTTACA
>JAHJHC010000004.1 GCA_018824145.1 Candidatus Omnitrophota bacterium
ATAGCAGGGAGGTTTTTGCCGGATAAGGCTATTGACCTAATAGATGAGGCAGGTGCAAAGGCAAGGCTTTCTATAATGACTGCCCCACCGGATATTAAAAACATGGAAAGAGAAATCGAGGATATGCGCAAGGAAAAAGATGCATCTATAAAGAATCAAGACTTTGAAAAGGCTGCACGTTTGAGGGATGAGGAAAAAGGAGCACGTAAAAAGCTCGATAAATTCAGACAACAATGGAAAAAGTCTCAAATGGAGGCTAGGCCAAAGGTTGACGAAGAACTTATAGCCGATATCGTCTCAAAATGGACCGGTATACCTATTTTCAGGCTAGAGCAAAAAGAGTCAGAGCGTCTTTTAAAAATGGAAGATGAACTCCATAAGAGAATTATTTGTCAAGATGAGGCAATAAGCGCTATTGCCCACGCTGTGAGGCGTTCGAGGGCAGGTATAAAAAATCCCAAGAGGCCTATAGGTTCTTTTATATTCCTCGGACCTACTGGAGTAGGTAAGACTCACCTTGGCAGGGTCCTTGCAGAATTTATGTTTGGGGATGAAAATGCGCTTATACAGCTGGATATGTCAGAATATATGGAGAAGTTTAATGTATCCCGTCTAGTGGGTGCCCCGCCCGGATATGTCGGTTATGAAGAAGGAGGTCAGCTTACTGAGAAAGTAAGAAGGCGCCCTTATTCAGTGGTACTTCTGGATGAGATAGAGAAGGCACATCCGGATGTGTTTAATATTTTGCTTCAGGTTTTAGAGGACGGTCGTCTTACAGACAGTCTTGGAAGAAAGGTGGATTTTAGAAATACAGTTCTTATTATGACCTCCAATGTAGGGGCTGAGATCTTCAGAAAACAACAAGGTTCTATCGGCTTTAAATCAGAGAAGGAGGAGATGACCTATAAGAACACGAAGGAGAAACTCCTTGAACAAGTAAAAAAGACCTTCAAACCTGAATTTTTGAACAGGATCGACGATCTTATTGTATTTCACGGACTTACCAGGGAGGATCTATACAAGATCGTAGAGATAGAATTAGAAGAGGTCAGAGGGCGGTTGAAAGAGCAGGATATAAATATAGAATTAGAGAAATCCGCAAAAGATTTATTGATAGAAAAAGGATTTGATCCTGTTTTTGGCGCAAGGCCTCTTAAAAGGACGATCCAGAGATTATTGGAAGATCCGTTAGCGGAAGAGATAATCTCTAAAAAGTTTGAGAAAGACAAGATCATAAAAGTTTCCGCTAAGAATGGGAAGTTAGTATTAGTTTAACTTAATATGCGACATGTTATTGTTAGGCGTAATGTAAGGGCAGGGTTAGGGCTGATTTTATTGGCTGCTATTTTTATATCAGTCATACCTTGGATCTACAATAATATCTTTATTTCCGAGGAAGATATTGTTTTTCAGGATATCGATAGCACTACCTGGCATGAAAGCCTGGACTACAGTCAAATACTTCCAGGCACAACTATGGATTTACATTTTTTAAACGACGATTATCTCTATTCCGAACTGAAGATAAATGAGTTGGATCTGGGCGGCGCGAAAGTTGCGGGAGATTTCTTTGTAAAAGGGCAAATTCAAAAAGGCAAGATAGATAAAGAGGGGATTTTTCAGGGTAAACTTTTTTCCAGGAATCTAATGTTGAATTCGGATCCCTTTGTCAAGATCGGGATGTCTTTTAGTATGACCAAGGATGAATTAGAGATTGAGTCGTTGCGTTTTGGCAAGTCATATAACTTAAAGGGGAGAATAAGTTTGGTGAAACCTTTTGAGACTGATCTTCGATTAGAGATTATAAGGGCAGATGTGAGAGGCCTTGCATCGATGGCAAAGGTTAAGGCACCTGAAGTCACCCTTGCTATTATTAATGGGGTTTTTAATATTAAAGGGAATATGGCAAGGCTCTTTTCGGATGGCATCCTTGAAAGCAGGAATGGACAGATCGGCCCTGTGGGATATGATTTTGCTACTATAAGGCTGGAGGGGTTTGGCCCTATAGTAAACATTGTGGATTCTAGTATTAGACAGGGAACCGGGACCCTTACAATGGAGGGTCATGTAGATTTGAGAAGCATTCCCAGGGGCGGCCTATTTGACAATTTAAGGGTTAGGTCTGATATGAAGACGATTGTGTGGGATGGATGGGATATAACTAAAGAGGGGCAAGATGAGCTGACTATGACAAAGGACATAAGTGATAAAATGATCGTAGGTTTTAAGACGAGGACGAGAGAGCACCTCACCACTTATTATAATAGAGAAAATCCGGAAGAGATGAATTTGAAATACAAGATTGGCCTTGAAAATTTAAATTTGAAACTCAAAGATAACGAGGAATTTGTCGGAATAGAGCATAGCGTGAAATTTTAGTGAGGGCATAAGTTACGTCAATCAAAGATTGACGTAACTTATGTGCCCGAACTAACCCCTCGCCACTTTGCTAAAACGTAAGTGTTTAGCAAAGTGGCGAGGGGTAAATTCAGCCGAATCACTTACGAAAATCGAAGATTTTCGTAAGTGATGGCTTCATTTAATGCAAAATATAATAACTAGATTAGGCCAGAAGAGTTTGAATTTCTTTATTTATATAGGAGGTGTATTTAATCTTCTTGTCGGCACATTTTTCCAGGTATTTATTCCGCCTTTTAGGAGAAAAGAGCTGTTTGTACAGATGTATAGAGTAGGGGTATTGAGTTTACCCATTGTATTTTTAGTTTCTCTTTTCACTGGTATGGTGCTGGCACTTCAAAGCGCATATCAACTTACCAAGATGAATGCCCAGATTTATATATCGAGCTTGGTGGCGCTTTCGATGGTGAGAGAATTGGGGCCGGTTTTGACAGCCCTTGTCGTTGCTGGTAGAGTCGGGGCTAGTATTACAGCTGAACTCGGCACTATGAAGGTAACTGAACAAATAGATGCACTCGGGACTCTTGCGGTAAACCCTGTGAAATATCTTGTGGTGCCTAGATTTTTGGCGCTTTGTATAATGCTCCCCCTATTAACAGTATATGCGGATTTTATAGGAATAGTCGGCGGGTATCTGATAGGTGTTTATAAATTACTTATAGGATCTACTATATATGTAAAGATGACATTCGATCCCTTGGAATTCAAAGACGTGTTTACAGGGCTTTTCAAGTCCTTTGTTTTCGCAGCGATTATATGTATTGTTTCGTGCTACGAGGGTTTTAGGACAGAGGGGGGTGCCGAGGGGGTGGGTAAGGCGACAACCTTTTCTGTCGTGACATCATTTATTTTAATAATCGCGGCAGATTGTCTGTTTACGGCATTGTTTTATTTTGTGTTCCCATGATAGAGATAATAAATTTATCAAGATCATTCGGTGATAATAAGGTCTTGCAGAATCTGAACCTTACTGTCAATTCCGGAGAGGTAATGGTTATTATAGGACGCTCGGGTTGCGGTAAAAGTGTTCTCTTGAAACATATAATAGGGCTTCTAAAGCCGGACTTTGGTCAGATTATAATAGAGGGCGAAGATGTTACCAAGATGGAAGACAAAGAACTGGATCAGTTGAGATTGAGTTTTGGTATGCTTTTTCAAGGAGCAGCCCTTTTTGATTCAATGACTGTGTGCGAGAATGTCGGGTTTGCTCTTAAAGAACATACGGATATGCCGGAGTATCAAATCCGAGAAAAAGTTGCCCGGGCCTTGGAGTTGGTAGGACTGAAGGGTATAGAATCGTTGATGCCAGTCGAGTTGAGCGGCGGTATGAAGAAGCGTGTAGGACTAGCCAGGGCCATATGCAATAACCCCAAGATTGTTTTATATGATGAACCCACAACAGGTGTGGATCCTATCATGGCTGATGCAATAAATGAGTTGATTATAGATTTGAACCATAAATTAAAAGTGACCTCTATTGTAGTTACACATGATATGGTCAGCGCTTATAAAATTGCGGATAGAATCGCTATGTTGTATAACGGAAAGATTGTTGAAGTAGGACCAGTTGACGATATAAGGAATACAGAGGATCCATTAGTAAGACAATTCATAACAGGCGCGTCAAAAGGGCCTATAACGGAGAACTAAATGCTATACGCTAAATATAGGGGGTGACAATGTTTACTAGATCCAGTTTTGAACTGAAGGTCGGTATATTTATTTTTATCGGGATAGTGATCTTGTCAGTGATAATATTTTCAATCGGCAATTTTTACAGTATCAAGCGGGGTTATACACTGAACATACTCTTTAGCTTTGCCAACGGGATAAGTGTCGGCGCACCGGTTAGATACGCTGGCGTAGAGGTCGGCGAGGTGCAGGATATAGAGGTCTATTTCGATGAAAAAGAGGATAAACCCATGGTAAGGCTCTTGATATGGATATCTCAAAATACTTGGATAAACGAGAATGCCCGGGCTACTATAAATACATTGGGTCTATTGGGTGAGAAATATCTTGAGATTGTCCCGGGCACCAAAGAATCCAGGATCCTGAAGTCGAGAGAGACACTGAAAGGTTATGACCCTATCTCTACAGAAGAGCTTACTAGAGAAACGAAACAGACCATAGCAAAGCTTGACGACATGATAGAATCCATGAATAAAGTCATAGGAGATGAGGTGGTCAGGGCGTCTATAAAAAATACGATTTATAACATCGAATCTCTTACTGCTGAATTGAGGGACTTTATAACTGTTGCAAAAGAAGGTGAAGGGACCATAGGCCGGCTTATGTCAGACGATAAGTTATATAATAATATCGACGAGATGATCATGGATATAAAGAAACATCCGTGGAAACTTTTGTATAGGCCGAGAGAAAGTAAAAATAAGAAATAGAAGGGGGAATCAATGACTTTAATATTCATACGCATTTTTTTCGCTATATTGAGTGTCATAATAGGTTTTCAAATAGGTTCATTCATTCAGGTCGGAGATTCGAATTTTAGCATGATCGGATCAGGGATCGGCCTATTGATAGCATTAACAATAATTATATTTGAGTTTGTAATGAGGAGGGTATCTGTAAGAGGCCTTTCTTCAGCTGTATTCGGTTTGATATTCGGCCTTATAATGGCAAAGTTGGTCGCTGATACATTGACACTTATACGGTTGGACGAGACACTTCTTTATTCATTGAGGGTAGTGCTTACGCTTATTTTCTGTTATTTAGGTATGATAGTGGCTATACGCGGGAGGGATGAGTTTAATATCATTGTCCCGTATGTTAAATTTTCAAGGCAGGACGAGAAGAATGAACTTGTTGTTTTAGACACAAGCGTTATTATAGACGGCCGCATAGCGGATATATGCAACGTAAGGTTTCTTGAAGGTAAATTTATTGTCCCGCGATTCGTCTTGAAAGAGTTGCAGCAGATAGCCGATTCCAATGATTCGTTGAAGCGGGCCCGAGGAAGGCGTGGCATGGATATCTTAACTAAGCTTCAGAAAAACCCTAATATAGACGTAAAGATACACAACGAAGACTTTGCTGATATACAAGAGGTAGATGCTAAGATCGTCAAACTTGCAAAGGTCCTGGGCGGAAAGGTTTTTACAAACGACTATAATCTCAATAAGATTGCGGAGATCCAAGGAGTGAAGGTATTGAATGTCAATGAACTTGCAACTGCACTGAGGCCGGTTGTGCTTCCCGGTGAGACTTTGAATATAAGACTTATTAAAGAAGGCAAGGAGTACAATCAAGGTGTCGGGTATCTTGAAGACGGCACTATGGTAGTAGTAGATAACGGAAGAAGATCCATAGGTCAGAATGTCCAGGTGATTGTAGGTAGCGTGCTTCAAACTACCGCAGGCAGAATGATATTCGGAAAATTGCCGGAAGATGTAAAGAGGGAAAGGAATAGGCATTGATGAAGGTTGCTGCTATTGTTCCTGCTGCGGGTAAAGGAAGTCGGATAAAATCAAAGATAGAAAAGCCATACATTGAACTCTGCGGCAAACCGATCCTTGTCCATACGTTGCTTAGACTTTCAAAGAATAGATATATAACTGAGATAGTCGTTGCCCTAAGTAAAAACAGGGTGAATGACTTCAGGCGCAGAATAATAAATAGATTCGGGATTAAAAAGGTAAAGATTGTAACCGGAGGAAGGAGAAGGAGTGACTCTGTCTTCTCAGCATTAAAAAATGTGTCAGGTGATATGGATTATATCCTGATTCATGACGGTATCAGGCCGTTTATTACGGATAGTTTGATTTGCGCATCTTTAAAGGCAGCTTGTAAATTTGGGGCAAGTGTTGTTGCAGTGCCTGTAAAGTCCACATTGAAATACTTAGGAAAGGATCGTCGCGTTAAGTATACACCTGATAGAAGAAATTTTTGGGAGGCGCAAACGCCACAGGTATTCAGAAGAGACTTGATAGAACGGGCTTTTAGAAAGGCGCGAAAATCGCTCAAAAGTTATCGCCGCAAAGCGATTTTCTTGACAGATGATTCTATGTTGGTGGAATATAGTGGCGTGAGGCCAAAGGTTGTTCCGGGGTCGTATAGTAATATAAAGATAACGACTCCGGAGGATCTGGAGCTGGCTAAGATATTATGCCGGAGTCGAAAATAAAAATCATATGTAGGGGCGGGGTGACCCCGCCCCTACATTAGTAGAGATATATATGCGCGTAGGCATAGGTTACGACATACATAGGTTTGTTGAAGACAGGCCTCTCATGCTGGGCGGGATTGAGATCCCTCACATTTTGGGGCTTGAAGGCCATTCAGACGGTGATGCACTTATACATGCGATCTGTGACGCTGTCTTAGGTGCGGCTGGACTCGATGACATAGGCCACCAGTTTCCCGTAAATGATGATAGGTATGCTGGTATACGGAGTACGGAGCTTTTGAAGATGGTCCTTGATAAGATAAAAGAAAAAGGATTTAGAGTGGATTACGTGGATTCTGTTATTATATTGGAAGAACCTAAAATTGCACCTTTTAAAGAGGGCATGAGAAAGGAAATCAGCGAGGCACTTAGTATTAATCTCGATAATATTAGTGTAAAGGCAACGACGCAGGAAGGCATAGGTGCCATAGGCAGAGGCGAGGCAATCGCAGCATATGCGGTTGCGTGTTTGGTCCCTGAAAAGTAGCGGTAAAAAAATAGATTTTGCTAGTAATAAGGTGAGTTAATCCAGCGATAAGACGATAAGAGCAAAAGCAGGTATGTTCGCTCAGGTGAAAATTTTCTCCGCCTAAGGCGGAGAACGCCTTTTATTCCACATTTTGACGGGGACGGAAAAACTTGCCGACACAAACAGGGTATCGGCTTCGAACAGTTTCCGTCCTTTTCGCCTCATAAAATGTGGCAAAAAAACCGTCAAAATGTTCCATAAAAG
>JAHJHC010000029.1 GCA_018824145.1 Candidatus Omnitrophota bacterium
AAGTATTTAACTCCTTATTTTCTAGTATGATAAGAAATTTTTTTCTTACTGTCTCAATGGAAAAATTGGGGTGGTTTCAATGAATTGTAAACGATTCCTAATTTTAACTGCTATATCTTTTCTTTTTATATGTCTAATTTGTACTTCTGTTAGTGCTGCCCCTGCTTTGGCCATCAAGGATGCATCAGATTATCCTGATCCTTTTTCACCCAATGGAGATGGTATTGACGATTCAGTAGAATTTAATGCCAGCGTTTCCGTAAACGGCTTTGATACGCATCTGAAAAAATATAAATATAAAAGACTTTATCTAATATGGGGAGTATCTATAAAAGATGTTAAAGGTAGATATGTGAGGAGGTTTTTTCACTTACAAAGAGTATATAATAATAGTGACATAGAAATTTCTCAAATCTGGGATGGTAGAAAAGTTGGAAGTCATGTGGTTAAAGACGGGAAATATTTTTATAAATTTAATGCTCGGATAAAAAAAATAAGGGCAGAACCAAAAGGAGGAGATGTTACTGTAAGAACAAACTCTCAATTAAGTGTCTCAGTATCTCCTGATTCGTGGAATATAGGAGAGATAGTCCCTGATTCTATAATCACCATGGAAGACACTGAGAAGATAAGAGTATTGAACGATGGAGAGATGAATGTAACCTATTCTTTACACCTTACTAATCCAAGTGGCTGGCAGGTTTCACAAAGTGACGTAGGTCCTGATACCTATATTTTAAATGCTGCTTTCTCAGAACAATTAGGAAATATCTTCTGGAAGGAGGAAAACCACGCGCTTTCTACTGGGCCGGTCATTTGCTCAGAGACTAAATTTGCCGGAGACGAGACTGGTGTTGGAGTCTCTCCTGGTGAAGAGAGGACATTATGGCTTCAATTTAAGGCACCAACTGCAACTTCTGTTACTATAGAGCAGGATATTGAGGTGGTGGTGAATGCACAAGTACCTTAATTTTCATTTATCTACCTGACGGGTATTGATATAGATGAGGAGTTAATAAAAAAATGTTAAACCAAAAGAAAGGAGTGAGGAAAATGAAGAGGTTTTTAGCGGGAATTTTGGTTTTGTTCGTGTTTTCCGGATTTACAGTTCAGGCCCAGGCCGCAGAATCAGATGTGGTAACAGTTAGGGTTAGTATACTTGCTTCCTTGAGTGTAGACATTACTGAGACCGAGGTTGATTTGGGCTCTGTAAGTGCTGGGAGTACCACTGTTTCGTCTTTTGGGGTTACAGTGACCAATACTGGAAGCGGTATTGACGAGACTTATTCTTTGAGTCTAGTTGACCCATCAGGATGGTCAGCCTCACAGTCAGCAGCAGGTGTGGATACCTATGTTTTAAATGCTTCGTTTGATTCAGATGGTGTGTTAACTTGGGATGTGACAGATCATGCCCTTTCAACTACACCAGTTGTTTGCACAGGTAGTGTGTTTGCTGGAGACCAGACAGGGGTAAGTGTGCCACAGGGAGGAGTAAGGTCCCTTTGGTTTCAATTTCTCGCGCCTACAGCTACAAGTGTAAGTGAAGAACAGGGTATCATGGTTACGATTACAGCTCAGGTAAGTTGATACTGATTTTTGAAGAGGATGTAGCTGCAAAGTTTACTTTGCCTATAGCAGAACAAGTCCCGTACGAACGTCTTAAAATTTTAATATGTCCGTACGGGGCAAGGTCTGCAGCTATACTTGTATTGAAGAATGTTTAAGGGGGAGAGATGAAAAGAATTCTTTTAGTATTTTTCGTTAGTTTTTTCTTTGTCCAGTCTGCTTCTGCAGGAGGATTGAGCACTACCTTTGGCGAGGTTTTGGTTGAAGATTTACGTATAGGTGAAGCTTATTCAATGGAGAAAGAGGCAAAGGTACCTTTGATCATTACCAATACAAGTAATCAAGAGGTAAAATTGAAAATAGAAGTTTTAACTCCTCAAGAAAGTGAATTAAAAGAAAGTTTTGAGGCCATTCCTGATATTGGCTGGGTAGAGCTTAGTCAGAACGAATTTGTGATTGGATCAGGCCAATCGATAAAAACAGATGTAATTATATCCATTCCTGATGATGAGAAATATCTGGATAAAAAATATCAGGTTTTTATCTGGTCATATACTGTTGGAAGGTCAATAGGATTAGGATTGAAAAGCAAACTATTATTCAGTACTAGGAAAGCAGAAACAGAATCCAGATAAGAGAAGGCAGAGTGATTATAATGATGAGAAAATTTTCCATTGCTGCAATATCCTTAAGCTTAATATGTCTACTTAGCGGTTTATGCTATGCTGATGTCTCTGACACAATCTTACTTAGAGTTACAGTTATGGACGATAATAATCCTCTGGAAATTTATACTGCAAGTGGATATGAGGCGGCCTTTATAAAAGAGAGCGGAAATATTGCGTATATCAGGGATTCATATACAGGGCAGGACATTTGCGAGGGGAATGATTATAACCTATGGCAGGTCTTTTCATATGCTATTGACAGGATGGTAATAGACGACAATAATAACGGAGATACTTCGAGAAATAGCTTTGGGTATAGAGAAGTTTTAGGACACAGAACATCTCTGATGCAAGTTTCTTATTCTCTCAATGCCGAGGAGGCACGAGGAGGAAATGGTTATTGCATTCAACTTGAGTATGAGAGTACGAGTGATTATGACGCCCAATTTGCACGCTATACCCACTATTTTGGGGATGGCATTTCCCATGTCGAATTGAGCGGGCAAGATTTCATATCTTTCTGGATTAAAGGGGATACGGCAGAAGATTCAGGGCCTTTTTCGCTTACGCTTTGGTCCGGGGCCTATGCCAGCGTTTATATGGGAGATTATTTGCCTGAGGGTAGAATAACGACTGAATGGCAACAGGTTCACATTCCTTTAAATGCCTTCTTTGCCCCGGGTTATTCTTTCCCTGAAAATATGGATAGTTGGGCTAATTTCAGCTTTGAAATACGCGGGAATGAAGTGGGTATTGGTAGCGGGACTTATTTTATTGACGATTTAGAATTTAGCTATGGTAGTTATCCCGATGCTTGGAAATGGTGGGTGGGTAGCTGGGAATTTGCCAATCTCGGAGGATATGATTTTATTCTAGAGAAGGTTGATCCTGACAGATGGTTATTTCATTATAGATTGACTGATCCTACTCCAAGTGATTTCATAGATATAGAATTTAGATTCTACGATTATTATTTCGATGTGGTATTTTATGTCTTGAACAACTGCTCGTATGAAGAAGAGATTATTCATGGAGTGCGTTTTCCAATGGATATAGGCTTTACATCAGATAATATTGATCAAGTGATACTTCCGATAGTAGATGGAGTAGCTATCCAGGGTGATTGGTTTGGGAAGGGTGAGAATGCATCGTTTAAATATCAAGGTGGAGTTTCGTCAGATTTTGTAGGTATAGAGGATAAATACGAAAGCAGGCTTGCTATCTATACATTAGAACCTGATCCATTAGAACATCACCCCGCTGAATTGACACTTGATGGTGAACATCAGTATAATCCACTTAGTGATTTCCATCATATCTTTTTTACCCATATAGATGTTGGAGAAAGCTGGCAGAGTCCTGTAGTAAGATTTAGAGTGGGTTCTACTATCCAGGAAGCACTTACGGATTATTCTCTTGAAAATGGTTTTAGCAGTCTTCCGACATTAGAGGAGAAATGTAATGATTATAATCCTTATCTTTTTGAACGTCTCTCAAAAAGTCCTTTACTGAAGATAGATATGTTAGGTGCAGGACAGGAGAGCTATCAATATGTCTATGGGACCTTGCTTCCATTATTGCCTGAGCCTAGTATCGCACACCTAGTTACTTACTGGGAAGGGGGCTTTGACAATAATTATCCAGACTATGTAATGCCTGGCCAGAGCCCTAATCCGTCATTTGGAACTGAGGAAGATTTCATCGACATTTTTACGGAGCACGATTCGACCCAGCAGATTATGCCATATACAAATCCGACATGGTGGGATTATAACTCAGAGATCTATGGAATAAATGGAGATGACCTCATTGCCAAAAATCTATCTGGGTACGGTGTAATGGAAAAATATAATAGTAGCGCAGGATTTGTCACTTCTCCTTATCAGATCGATGTACAGAATCGGATTCTTGAAAATATAGATTATTTTAGCGACGTATATCCGAGTAATCTCCTTTTCCAAGATCAACTTGCTGCCCGTGGTTTTTTTCATGATATACACCCTTCAGCACCTGATTTCTTATCATATGGTCAGGGATGGATTGAAAACGCAGTTTATTATGCAACCGAGATCCCTCTTTATACTGAAGACTGTTTTGATAGATTAGTTTCCCCTGAGGTTGGTTTTTGTGGTACATATCTTAAGAATTGTCATCCAAATCTGAATGTCGATAGGGGCAAGGTTGATATGTGGGTTCAGCCAAACTGGGGGTCTAGTGATACTAATCCTCACACTTTTTGGTATGCCCACAAAGAGACCTATAATAAGAATTCGATCTATATCCAATATTGGCCTCCATTTATTGAATTTGTTATCTATGATGCAGGAGGGACACTTCATAGGGTAGGGTACACTGCGACACATCAAGCAGGAGATTGGCTGCATGTGGAGGCCCGGTGGTATTGTTCAAATACGGATGAGGACGAATATTGTTTCATGAGCATTTCAGAGAATGGGAGCGTAAGAGACGATTCCTCTACTTTATGGGATAGCTGGGCATATGACTTTGGTTCACTTATGACGATTGGGAACAATGGTGACGGAGGTCAACCTGCCGATGCAATTATTGATGACTTGAGAATCTATGAAACTGAATTAGGTGAAGGCCGGCCTATTTTTTACTGTTCTTTTGAAGATACCTTAGAAGATGAAGGAGGCACTCTTCCGTCAGATTCCTATGGCGTGACATTTGTAGACTGTGGACCTTTACGAGAGGGGAGAGGGGTTTTCGTTGATAGTCAAACACAATTGAGGTATTCTACAAATGATAGGGGATTTTTTAAGCCATACCCTGTTGCTATGCTTTTGTATCATGATAAAGTAGCTTTCTATCAACATAATCTTCACAATACGAATATGAGTAAGAATAAGTATAGCTTAAGTTACAATGCAGTTTTTGGAATCAATCATAGCTTAAATGTTTGGAGTTATTATGATGAATATGGCCAGAAGAATGAAGATTTTTCCGCTCCGCTTCGGATTGCTGATGGTTTTCAGAAGTCTTTTCTCTCAAGGGTATTTGGTCAGGAGATGGAAGAATTTGAATATGTCTCTGGTGAAAATAAAAAGGTAATCCTAACAAGCTTTGGCGAAGGTGAAGATGCTATTACTGTAATTGGGAATTTTAATCCTGATAATACCTATAACTATCCTTCATTTCCAGAGATATCCATTGCTCCTGAGGGTTTCTTAGCAGTAGGTGAGTACGAAAGTCTTGTTGCAGGTATCTTTAATGGGGTATTCAACGGAGAATCTCTTTCTTCAGGGGATCACTATCTGGTTATAGAGAGGAAAATTTTAGAATCCACACCTATTATCGAAATTGCCCAACTCTACGGAGAATCAACAGAATTATCTATAGATATTAGTGATTGGGATGGAGATCTCGTGGGGTTAGATGCAATAACCGAAGAAGGTAGTATAATACCGACTTCTTTTAGTGTTGACGGCGATATAGTAAACTTTTACTATGAGAATGTTATAAATAATGAGGATGTTTTGCTTTATCGTTTGAGATAAAACTTCACACTGGATGTTTAGAGTGCAATTTCCTTTGTCTTATCTGGCGCTACTTCAAATAGGCGATTCTGAACCCTGATTTTTATACTGCGTTTGGCTTCTTCGAGCAGGATTCGAAGAGTTTTATGGTCTATAGAAATACTCAATAAATCCCCTCTAAATATTAGCTTAAAGGAGACTCGGTTCCATTTATTTGGTAAAGAAGGATTGAAACTCAATCCTTCTTTTAGTAGACGCATTCCACAGAATCCATTGACTATAGCCTGCCATGTCCCTCCAGAGGAAGCTGAGTGGATTCCTAAGAATGTATTTTCCATCTCATCATATAAATCAAGACGTGAAGATTTCAGGAAGTATTCATATGCCTTAGCCTTAAATCCAAGCTCTGCTGCCATAATCGCGTGAATACTCCAACTTAAAGAAGAATCATGCAGGGTTTTAGGCTCATAGAAGTCCCAGGCAATCTGTTTTTGTTTTCTAGTAAAGGCATCATTATAGATATACATTAAGTGGAGGATATCAGCTTGCTTTACAATCTGGCACCGTAGTATAGTATCTAATGTTGCACCAGCTTCTGTAGCAATCTGTTTACCGGGCTTTAAGACTTTAGGATCCACTTTTTCCCTTTCAAGAAATAAATCATGCTCAATATAGAGCTTTTTTTGAGGATCGTAATTAATATAAATATTATTTGCGATTTTACGCCATTTAATAGACTCTCTGCCCTCAAAATTTATCTTCCTTTTAACTTTCTTCCAGGCCTTGGGATGTTTTTTCTTCATTAATTTGATTATTTCTCCAGCAATTGTTAGGTTCCAACGAGCCATCCAGTTGGTATAAACATTATTATTGACAATCCACCCATATTCATCAGGACCCTTGACAGTGTTAATAACGTACTTCTTTTTTATGGGACTGAAGTGAACCCTGCTTTCCCAGAAACGGGCAGTTTCGATTATGATTTCTGTCGCGTAATCCCTTATAAATTTTTCATCGCCTGTAGCTTGATAGTAATGCCAGATACCGTAAGTTATAGCAGCAACAACATGGACACCTAGATTTGCGTATTCCCATAGAAAACATTGTTCATCTCCTGGATAAGAACTCATCCAGGGATACATTGCCCCCTTAAATCCTATTTTTTTTGCTTTCTTACGAGCTTGAGGTAGCGTGAGGTAGCGATATTTTAAAAGAGTTCGGGCGGCTTCAGGGTTAGTATAAATGAAATAAGGGAGGATAAACATTTCCGTATCCCAGAAATAGTTACCCATATGCATTTCACTGGTTAACCCCCTGGAGCTTATATTCACGTAAGGGTCTTTTTCATTACACATCTGCATGAGATGATACATTGAAAAACGTATACTTTGCTGGTCGGCAGAGTCCCCCTCTATAGTTAAATCTCCTGTTTTCCATCTCTCGGCCCATATTGCGGCGTGTTCTTTAAAGAGTCTATCGAATCCTTTTTTCAATCCTTCCTTTGATTTTGAGATTGCGCTTTTTTTCAAATCTTTTACGTTATCTCGGGAGCCATAGACAGCAACAATTTTTTCAAAGATGTATTCATTGTTTGATGTTGCATCAAATTCTATAGTACGACTAATAAATTTATCTTTTTGGTTTAATCGATAGCTAGGTAAAATATCTATGTTTTTAGAATAGAGCTTTGTTTGTATGGCTTCGCAAACTCTATGTTTTGTTGTTTTTGTTATTGTTGTCAGAAAGACCCCGTTTGCCCCTACAGGGCCTTTTTTATATTCTTCAAGATGGTAGTGTTTAGCTTCTCCAATCTGGTATCCGCTCACACGAAAATCAATATTGCCAATATTGGCATCTAAATCATTTTCAATTTTAATTTTCCCGTTATAATTCAGTGGACGAATCTTATATTTTAAAGCTGCAATGTGAGGATCTTTTAGACTTACTATACGGGAAATCTCAAAGTAGGTGATATTCCCTTTAGGATCCTTCCATTCAAAAGAACGAGTAACGATTCCTTTATACATGTCCAGGGCCCTATGATATTTTCTAACTTTTCCCGTAGAGAGGTTAAGGGGGCTTTTGTTTATTGTTACTCTAGTGCTGAAATAATCCGGGAGATTGACAATTTCCTGGTAGTTTTGTTCATAAGTGTCAAATACACCAGCTACAAAAGTCCCTGGGCATATCTTTGAACCGCTGAACCCTTCTTCCAATGAAGCCCGTGTTCCCATATAGCCATTTCCTAAGGCGAAAATAGATTCCCACACCCTGCTCTTTTTTGGTTGATATGGGGTTTCTACTAGTAACCATTCTTTTCCTTTAGTTTGTGAATTATTTTTCTTCATATTTCCTCCTGTGTTTATGACTACAGTTTTGTTATAAAGCTAATTATAAACATTTTGCTTCAAGTGTCAATTACAAAATTCCAAAAAAGGCTCTTTAAAAGCCCCAAAATGGTGTAGAGGGCTTCGATTATACAGATATCCTCTAATGATGTGAAACCGTTTTCTTTGTTAAAAAAAAGCTTGACAAACTTGAAACAAAGTTTTATAATCTAAAATATATAGAACATAGAAATGTAAAAATTAAAAGATTAAACTATCTTGTATCCATCTAGAATTGTTATAACTTAGTTGTTGACAAAGCGTTAAAAATGTGGTATACTTTAAATAGAAGATAAAAAAACTTTTAGAAAGACATTAGAAACATTACTTATCGAAAAAGGTAAACCTACTAAAAAGCAATATAAGTAGGGGCACAAAGCTACGGATCCTAAAAGGAAAGCCGGGTTGCCGAATAAGTAAGAAGGCAATCCGGCTTTTGTATTTTAGTTCGCGATCAATCTTGGATCGCTTTAATATAGAGTAGGAAATTTAAGAAATATAAACCTAGAAGTAAAAAAAGAAAAGAAAGGAAAGGAGGATAATTAAATGAATAAGTTAAGATTGCTTTTTTTGACTATGCTGCTAGCGGGACTTATTCTGTCAGTTGGTGCATCTGTGAGTTTAGCCGAAACTGATACGGAAGAGGTAGATGTAGCGGTCACTATTAGCTCAACCTTTGGATTTACTGTAGATGACACAAGTCTATTGACATTTAACGCTGGATCTCCTGTAACTGCAGGGGCAGAGTATGTAGCGGATCGTGCTCTTGGTATCATAGCCCAGTCAAATAATGGCGTGGCTTGGACTATGGAGCTTGCTGGTGGACCTCTGGGAGAAACAGGTGGTGCAACACTTGATCAAGCTAATTTCAGGTTTTGGCACACTACTGATAATGGTGCTGATCCTGCTTTACCTGAAGGAACACTTACTCCAACTTTTGGAACTGATGCACCTATGACCGCATCTGATCAACTTATCTATCAATCTACACTTGCAGAAGGTACGGATGAGTACATAGCACTTGGAGTAGGATTGAAAATAATTGTTCCTGCAGACCAACAGGCAGGCGATTATACTACTAGTGTTACCCTAACCATGACTGATTCGACATAATCTAAACGCGCTATCTTGTTGTGGTTTATCAAAGCTGAATTTAAGAAAGGGTAGGACGTAGATTTTCAGAGATGTCTTACCCTTTCTTATTTTAAAAGACTCGTATTCTTGACAATTCTGGATGTGTGTGATACCCTTATTGTTCAGAACGGATTGATTTATTGGGAGATAAGATGAAAAAGATTGTAGTAATAATTATTTTTTTTCTTATTGCCGTATTCTTTTTTAATGCGGAAGCTAAGGCTGAGTTTACCATTCAAGTAGATAGATACTCCATTGATTTTGGTAATCTGGATTTGGGAGAAGTTAGATCTGATGTGCCAAGTGATGGACTAGAGATAACTTGTACTTCAGATTTGGGCAATCCTTGGGAATTACGAATCTCTAATATCCAACCTCTTGTTCATGTATATAACCCAACTCAATTTATCCCTGATACAAATTTTAGATGGTATAGTGTATCTACAACCGGCGGTGGGGTTTTAGAGAGTGAAGAAAAGGATTTTACTCAGGAAAGGGTTATTTATTCTGCCCCTTTAGGAGAAGGAACTACTGGTACGAGAGTGGTAGTGAAATTTAAATTGATTGTTCCTCAGATGGTTCAGGCAGGTAGGTATGAGACTAGGATTATAATTACTATGACGGAGTAAATAAATGAAGATTATTTTTATTATTGGTTTTATCCTATGTTTGACCTTTAGCCTGTTAAGTGAGGCTATGGCTTTTTCAATAAATCTTGACCCCCCTAATTTAACATTGTCTATTCCTCCTGGAGGGAGCGAGAGCGGTATAATTACGCTGACTAATAAGGGAGATGTGTCATTAAGAGTAGTAGTATATACTGGAGATTGGACTTACGGTGTAGATGGTGTCAAGGAGTTTGGACCAGCTGGGACAACCCCTTTTTCATGCGCTGATTGGTTGCATATCTTTCCTACAGAGTTTGAGCTCCCAGCCGGTGAAAGTAAAGAAGTTCAATATACCTTAACAGTCCCTCTCGATGCATCTGGTGGTCATTATGGGGTCATATTTTTTGAGGCAGATATAGGAATGCAGCCATCTTTAGGTACGAGTGTACGGGTAGCCGGACGTATTGGGACAATTATTCTTCAAGAGACAGAGGGAATGGTGGATAGGAGGGGCAGTATTGTTTCTCTTACAACAGGTCCTCCTGATGAAAATAAAGGCTTTGATATTAATTTACGTTTTAAGAACGAAGGCAATGTCCGTATCGGGGCTAAAGGGACAGTTAATATTATTGATAAGGATGGTAATTTTTTTGGGAGGGAGGAGTTTCCGGAGATAAAGACGTTACCTGGGGATATCAGGGAGTCTATGGCAACTTGGCTGGGGAGATTACCTGTAGGTGAATATTTTTTAGTAGTCACTGTAGATATAGGAGGAGAAGAAGTGGCTATTGAAGAACTTAAGATAACAGTGATTAAGAAAGGCCAGATTGAAGAAGTTAGTGCTGATTTTTTACCTGATGGCACTCCAGAATTCTCAGTCAAGGTCGCTAATATAGGGAACATTAACATTGAGGCAAAGGGCCGGGTCGAAATACTAGATGCTAATAAAAAGATAATCCAAACCTTACCTCTAAAGGAAGATTTAATACTCCCTAAGAGGGAAAGAGTTTTTACAGTTGGACTTGATAGTCCATTGTCTCCCGGCGAATATTTTTTGGCAGCTACTGTAGATATGGGAAAAGGGGAGGTGGCTGTTAAAGAGCAGAAGATAACAGTGATTAAGAAAGGCCGGATTGAAGAAGTTAGTGCTGATTTTTTACCTGATGGCACTCCAGAATTCTCAGTCAAGGTCGCTAATGTAGGGAATCTTAACATTGAGGCAAAAGGTCAGATTGAGATTCTAAATGCCAATAGAGAAAAGATCCAAACCTTATCAATAAAGCAAGGCTCGATAATCCCTAACAGCGCCCAAGTTTTTACAGCAAAACTTAATAATCCATTGTCTACTGGTGAATATTTTGTGGTAGCTACTATGGATATAGGAGAAGATAAAGGTTTCGTTAAGGAAACCAAAATAACAGTAGTTAAAAAAGGTAAAATCGATGGAATTATTACCAGTTTTAGAGACGGTAATATCCCGAAATTTTCACTTAAGTTTTCCAATATTGGTAATATTAGTATTAAAGCTAAGGGACATATCGAAATCATAGATACAAATGGGGAGACTATTCATGTTTTACCGTTAAGTGAAAAGTCAATACTTCCGCATAGTGAAGTTATCTTTACAACTGAACTTGATAGTTCGTTATTCTCTGGCGACTATAAAATCTTGGCGACGGTAAATTATGGTGACAAAATTCTTACAAAAGAAGATACTATATCTATTAAATGAAGAAAAAGATTATACGGCATCTTGTAATCATCTTTTTTCTCTTCGTTTCCATTACTAACTCTTTTGCTGAAGAAGAGAAAGAGATAATATCAGCCAGAGAAGTCGCCATGGATTATACGTCTGAAGATGAAGGGGCTGATAGTTCTTTAGAAAAGGTAACACTTCAAGAAGGTAAATCCAAAGAAATCCCTGCCAGGAATATTACTCGCCATTTAAGCATTAATCCAGACATTGCTATAACAAAGAAAGTTTCCTCCGATATATTGTCTATTACTGGTTTTAAGAAAGGCCTAACGTATATCCATGTTTGGGACGATGATGGCAGGAGGACTGTTAGGGTGAATGTAGAGGAAAAGGCAAAAGAGGAAATGGTTTTTGCAGCGGCAGTAAAAGATACTGTATCTAAGATAGAAGTAGAAATTGGAGGATCGACATTAATTTCAGGGAAGAATATTACCCGTTACTTAAGTATTGATCCGGGGATTGTAACCGCTGAAAGAATATCAAAGGAGACCTTGTCAGTTACCGGCATTAAATATGGTTGGACGTTTATCCATATCTGGGGCGATGAAGGTAGAAGAACTATAAGTGTAGCGGTGAGAAGAAAAGGGTTTTTTGAAGCAAGAGAGAGAAAGAAAAAACTTCCTCAAGAATTGAAACCGTTCAGAGCCAGTTACTCTTTTGACATATCGAACAACTCTGTTAAATCAGATCTCTCTCAACATGAATATGTTGATAAACGATTCTCTCACATCTTTTCTTTAAATGGAGAGACTCCATGGGGAGAGGTTGATTCAAGGCTCCAATTTAGAGGCAGGGATGATAGGGTAAGTCGGCGTGATGAAGATATCACCTATTTTAATATAAATCTAAAAAATAAAGATCTTGAATTTACTTTAGGAGATAAGCGGATAAATTATTCCAGTTTAACTCTACCCTATGTTCGATATCAAGGAGTCAATTTGAAGGCATCTTTAGGTGAAAAATTGGATTACGATATTGTTTGGGGTGCTGAAGGGCAAAGGTTATATGGAAACAGGATAATAGATCAATCTTTACCTAATCCCTATTTCTCTGGATTAAAGACAGATTTTCATGTAACAGAGAAATTAGATCTTACTACTACATTCCTTCGAGGAAAGGATGCAGGGGACACTATTAGTGAACAGGTAGTAGCTACAGGATATAAATTGGATTTAGATAAAATTAATCTTAGAGGTGAATATGCATTTGGAGATGATAAGGATAATATAGCATGGGAGAGTGAAATGCGGGTGAATCTACATAAGATGGGTTTTGGAGCAATTTATCGAGATTATGACCCTGAGTATAAGACTGTTATAGGTAGTGTTGGCAATCGAGGCCATAAAGGTATATATTTATCTTTTTTCCATAATCCATTTGATTTAATTGGTATTTCCGCTTATTATGACCGATTCCAAAATAGATATTCACCTAATCGTAGCGAACCTGGACAAGACAATGTAAACACAACAGTAAATCTGAGATTAAGCCCAACATCCCTGACACATCTATACATTTCTTTCTGGGAAAAGGATACAGCAGGAGTATATTCTCCAATGAATAGCGAAGGTGTAACTGGCAGGATTTCTCATCGTTTTGATCTTGGAATAAGGGATATTTCTACTTATCTAGAATATACATCCCGTAAATTTAAAAGCATTCCTGCCCCTAGTATAGATTTCGAAGATGAGAAGATAGCCATAGGTTTGAGTACAAATCTGATTGAGAAGTTGAGACTAAGTTTACTTCAGGAATGGAACAGCAGAAGAAAACTCGAGGAGGGTACTGAGACTACACCACAGCGTTCTGTGATTGCCCTTAGTTACAACTCTAGAATTGGACAAAGCCCTTTTTACACTATGCTTGCCTTTAAATATGAAGACAAGAGAAATGTTGGTTCCAGCAGTGGAATTTTAGCTGATGAAGACATTATTTCTTTAGATGCTAAAATTAGGTATAGACCATCGCAGGATTTTGAATGGTTTATTAAAGGAGGAATTGATGATGTCCGAGGAACGAGTGTTAACCAGAGAGACCGCATTAAGAGAGAGGTGGTTACAGGAATAAGGTGTTCTTGGGATACCGGCTTTAGAGTGCAGACCGCAGGAGATATTTCCGGAGTCGTATATAAAGATCTTAATGGTAATGGTATAAGGGAGAAAAGTGAACCAGGTATTCCAGATGTAAAGATTTTTCTAGATCAGAAAATCTCGACAATCACTGATAAGGAAGGTAGCTATAAATTTTTAAAAGTAAAGGGTCTTAAGGCCTCAGTATTGATGGACATGCAAGGTGTTCCTTCCGAGTATATCACTACAACATCCAATCCACAAAAAGTTATGATAGCTCCAGGCGAAGTTACAAAGGTAGACTTCGGTCTTACTACTAAGACACAGTTAAGAGGAGTTGTTTTTAATGATCTTAATAATAACAGACAGTTTGATGATGAGGATATCGGTATGAAGAATGTATTGATAACTATCGATACTAAAAGAGCTATTACTGATTTATCCGGCCATTATAATATAAAAGATATCTTACCGGGAGAATATTATATAAGTTTGAATACGGAGACTTTGCCGCAGAATTTTATTCCGTTAGTTCCTTCGAGACAGAAGATAGAGATCCCTGAAGGACAGACTTATACGCATAATTTTGCAATTCAGGCATTACGTACAGTAATGGGAACAGTTTTTTATGATCAGAATGTGAATGGGGCTTTTGACAAAGGCGAAGAGGGGATTTCAGATGTAAAGATTTTTTTAGGTTCAAAGGTTACTTTGACAAATGGAGATGGGGCATATATATTTAAAAACCTGCCAGCAGGAGTCAATGAGATCAAGGTAGATGAAAGCACACTCCCTTCTCAATATTATCTGAAGATCCCTTCTGATACGCTTCAGCTGTCAGTTGAAGGTGAAGTTAAAAGAGATATTAACTTTGGTGTAGAGAAGAGATAATCGGAGGGGAGTAGAGTTATTCTGTCTTAGTGAATTGTATAAAAATTGATTCTTCGGTCCTGTGGGTTGTCACTAAGATGTCATCTTGATAATATTCTTCTGTCGGGCTATTTTCTGCATCTAGCATTGCTTCGTCTACCATTGTCTCATCAATGATCATTTGATTTTCTTCATTTGCTATTATTGGCGTAAGGTCCTCTCTACCAATATCCATAGACATAGATCGTAAAGAAGGCTGAGGCAGAATAACTATTCTGACATCTATTGAAGCAGAGGTAGCTTTTGCCATGACATTGGATGGTTGGGAAAGTATTACTATTAGAGATATTAGTGTTAGGATTGTAATTGTTTTATTTATTAGCATTTTCGCCTCCTATCACGTAGTCTCAAAAAAAAACCTATTCTTTCATTCGAAAGAATAGGTTTAAATGAAAAAATCTCATTTCGGTAGCTGACTATCCCATTTATTCCTATTGGGACTCTTGAGCTTTGCGTCCCATTCTTTCGAATGGTTTGCCTTTTCGATGAAACTATATTCCTAACTTATTTAATTGTCTATACTTACCCTCCACTTAAATTATACCATAGAATATATGCTTTGTCAAGGTGACTGGGGAGAACTGGTATGCTACTAAAGTATAGATAGATCGAACTTTCTTTGAATTCTCTTTATTTGTTCCTGGCTTTTGTCATCTGAATATATGAATTCGCCCTTGAGCCATAGAACATCTTTTGTTAATGTTTCTTTGGGAAGGTCGATTTCAAACTCGCACATCGATTCGTCTTCTGGAGCTAAAGGTTCAAAAGATTCACTTATAAGGGTTGATACGGTATTTCCATCTTTATACCCGGAGTCTAAACTAGGTAATGAATTATCTGGTTTAATAGTCCATCCAGTTAAAGCAAACCGCCCATTTTTAAGATATCTTTTAGTGTTGTTCTGAGCTATAAGACTGACTTTAATCTTTTCTCCCGGAGATATTATGGATTCTGAGGTTGAAAGAATCAAATTTACGCTATCTTTTACTTTAGGTGCTTTGTAACTAATTAAATACTTGCTATTTTCTTGAGAGGCTTCATATAGGAAAGTAATATCTTTTGGAGAAATAGCTGATATAACTTCCTCCTGGTCATTTGGAAGCTGGTGATAGACGTGTATCCAATCATCATTTATCCAATTATTTGGCCTTAGGATTGTCACCAGCGAAGCTCTAGAAAAAGGCTGGTGAACTGTGATGTTATCTATATCCTTTTCAACGATTAGAAAAAGTTCATCCCATAATGGAGAACCATTGAAAACAGTAAAAATCCCTGCAATTAAACTTCTGTCGTTATCCGTTGCCAAAAAACCTTCCTCAGCTATAGTATAATTATCGAAGGGAAAAGTATTTACCTTTGAATGATTACTTAAGATGCTTATATCTTCAAATTGACTTAAGATGACGTCTTTATTTACCTTCATAAATTTGGTTAGTCTCTTGCCAAAACAACGCGATGCCACAGCCTTCTGGAAGGCATCTGCAATCCACATCCATGGTTTTTGTCTCTCCCACTGTACTATCCACCTGCCTTGAGATAAGTTATGCCCATAAGTTAAATTCCACGTGAGTTTTGCCTTACTGTCTGTAAAGACTTCATTAGCTAAATTATGTTGATAGAGAGCAACATAGGGATGAGCTAAATAGATGGCTAATGGATAGAGTTCCCAGTTGCCTTTACCCCATGATCTGTCAAATTCTCCAAAATGAGGCATGGTCAGAGAAGTTAAACCACAGAAACCTGCTACATCAGGGATTAGCTTATCGAAACCCCCCTCTATCATTACAGGGATTGTTTTGCTATCTCGAGCAGCGATATCAATAAGCCCTTGGGTGTAAGAAATAGGTGTTTTCTCAGAAGGATTTAGGTCGTAACGCCATCTTCGAGCTCCTATTTGATCCTGGAAAAGTAAATCCATAGGGTAATCGCTAGAAAATTCCTGTAAAGTTTGTGCAAGTCTTTCTAGAACCTTTGGGTTATAAGGAGAAATAATATAGCCTCCATTTAAGTTATATTTTTCATATGCAATAGAACCATCTAAGTTCTTCGCTACAATTTCATCTTTGCTTAATCTGTTTAGAGTAGGGCCTACATTCCACCAGGTTGGATTTGTATATGGCATTGCTAAAAGACCTCTCTTATGGATAGTATCAATTAAATGTTTAAAATCTTCTGGTGAGCCGAACTTTGGACTCGGCGGAAGATAATCAGGATAATATTTATCGAATCCTTCAGGCCAAAAAGATGTTAGGTGGACTAGAGTGGGCTTGGGCAATTCTGTAAGAAAATCAGTGACATATTGGAAATCTTTATTTTCCCATAAACCTACTTTAAGTAGAATGGATTTTGATAATTTTTCAAATAATTGTGGGCCAAGTTTGTCCTTTAATGTAGGAGACTCGTCCAGTTTGTTATCTGATTGATATTGAGAGATGGCCGACTCCAAAGATGAAAAGATGCGAAATCGAAGAAAAGGGCTTTTCCAATTTTTGTTACTTTGAATATAAGTCGCGAATTTGTGACGATATTCTCCAATATCTTCTTCGGATTTACTATAACCGACCTCTAATGTCGTGGGTTGGAATATGTCGTTTGTCTCAACCATATAAATAGCGAGATTTCCTGTTCTAGACTCAAGTGCAACAAAATCGCAGAAGGCAGGCGGATAGTGATCTAGCCATCGTTTATTCGACGAGAAAAAGTTTTTATTGAAAGCTACCCCCATTCTATTGGGAAAGATGAATCTTGCTATATTATTATAATCGAAAGTTAAATCCCAAGGTAAAGTAAATGAAACAACTATATCTTCAGATTTATTTAAGACCTTAGCTTGTAGATCGAAGAAATCCCCCTCGGATCCAATAACTTCGATAATAACTTCTAAAGATCTCTCGCCATCCATATTGTATCTCATTTGTAATGTCTTTTCCCTTTTTAACCACGTATAGTCAAAATTCATAAATGATGAAGTTGGAGAGAATTCATTTCCTTTAATATCAAGATATTCACCTGCTTTGAATAGAGCTAAACTCCATAGACATTTTCCAGATGAACCAAGCGATATATTATATCCCGTCTTCGTGTCTTTGATATAAACAATAGCACCGTTAGTTTTACTAATACCCAATATGTAGTAGGCATTAGATATTATTAGATCTTCTCCTTTATCGAAAAAAGATAATTTTGAGATTAGGTGCTGTTTATCCATTCCTTGAGGAATGATAGCGGGGCCAAACATATTACCTTTAACCTTTGGATCGATTCCGAATGCCTTATCAGTTATTTCCCTGATAACCCGACGAAGAGATTTAGCAGCATCTAGACTTAAAGGAATCACTTCAGGCGGAGTTAATTTCCTGATTTCTCTCTCGATTGGAGGGGCTATCTGCTTTGTAAAAACCACATCTTCTTTCTTTAAGGCTATCTTATCAGTTTTCTTATCTTGTGGCAAAAAAACCAGGCTGTGAAAAGACATGGTTTCGCCGTTAATATTGGGTTTTTGTTCAGAAGTACCTACTCCAACTTGCAATTGAAAGGCTTGGAGTCCTGATAGACCAGAGATATCACGTAAATCATATATGGATTTGCCTGTTATTTTAGTGTCAGGCTGAATTTTTACAAATCCCCCTTCTACATTTGGACTTATAAGGATTAGATACCAATGATGACTAGCTGAGATAACATCTATCTCTAAATAAGGAAACCTATCCAAATCAAGCGTAATATCCTTATATACACACCCATAGCTTTGTGAATCAAGTATTCCTTGGATAGTAATAATTTCTCCAGTAGAACAAATTGTAGCACCGGTAGACCTTCCGTCTGGCCATTCTTTTACCCATCCATTTATGTCAGGATGGGTGTTGTCACATAGGATAATTGTTCCATTTTGTTCCTCATGCTTTTGACTGAATCGCAGCTTAGTAAAAACTAACTTCTCAGCTAAATTATTATTTTTCATTTCAGCTGTACTTACACCTAATTGAAGCTGGAAACTCTGTTTGCCTGATAGGCCTGTTAAAAGTCGGAGATCATATTTTTTCTCTCCCTGATAATCAGTATCTGGCTGTATTTTTGTATATCCTCTATTGAGGCTGGGATGGTTAATGATAAGGTACCAATGATGAGTAACAGAATCCACATTTATTTCTAATATTGGAAATTTATCCAGATCCATGTCCACGTTTATATATACTGGGCCGTAGGATTTATTCGCATTCGTCCCTATTATAATTGCTTTTGCCCCTTCCTTAGTTATTATTGCACCAGTGGATACCCCATTCCAATTATCATGCCAAGATGTTACATCAGTATTTTGACTGCTAAAAATATCTATATATTCTAATTTTTCTTCCGCCGTTGCGCTATTACCACAAGATATGATTAAAACAGTAACTAAAGGTAGTATTGCCTCAAGAAGTCCTTTTCTTATATTAATCCCCATACAAAAACTCCCTTTCTAAATAATTTTATTTACTATTCTGTATTTATATAAAAAAAAGGAAGGAGGTGCATATCCTTCCTTTTTTTTATTATACTTTAATGTGAGGAGATATTCTTAGTTTTTGGTAGACGTCAGCCTAATATAGTCAAATATTGAGCTTTTATTAGAGCCTTCTATTATGATTACCAGATTGAATTTAGAATTAAATTTATTGCTAAGTTTCACATTTTCTTTGATGCTTTCTGAATAGACGCCAGGAAGGTTTTGTCCTGGGATGATCTCGTAATATTCTTTCCAATCCAGGCTTGTAATTCCTACCTTAAAAGCACTATCCGGGTCTACATGATTAGCCTTTATTTCTATAACAGGGTATTTATTGAGATCCACATCTTCTATCACCTTAGCGACTTTGCCCCATGTAGAGTTTCCGATTACTTCGATACTAGCTGTTCCATCTTCGAGAGATGTAATTATACAGTTAAAACTATCACTGTCATATTCGTCATACCACTCCGCTACTCCCGTATTAAAATTATCTTCCCAACCGATATCCTGAGCAGAACATAGTGAGATATTCGCTAAAAAAACTATAAACACAAAAGTCAGAGTAGAGATTTTAATCTTAGCAGCCCTTTTTTTATTTACCCATCTTTGAGAAGTCCCCATTTTTTACTCCTTCCGGTTAAAAAACATATTCTACACTGCACTAAAAAGGTTACCTTTTATCAAAGGTCACACTATTATACTACTATATTTTTAGCTTATTGTCAATTCGTTTTTTTGTATAATTACGCAACCTAAAAAAATAAAAAAAACCTTTGAAACTTTAAAAAATTGTGGTAGTATTATACTGTAGTTTACAGTTAGCGAATTCTCAGAATAAAAATAAAGGAGTAAAATTGAGAAGGTATGATTTTATAGAGAATAGAAGGTTTAAGAGATTAGACTTATCTCTCCCGATAAAAATTAGGCATATTTTAAATGGCGGTAGAGAAAATGTGCAAGATGGGATTACAATTAACGTAAGTTATGGTGGAGTCTATGTAGTAGATATAAAGATAGAGGAGATGAAACCAGGAGATAGATTAAATATATCTCTAGCAGTGCCGAGAGATGAGACAAGGGATTTTCCGTTTTCTCGGTTTGTAGGGAAAGCTAAAGTAGTAAGAGTTGAAAACGATGGTATTGCACTTGAGTTCAATGAAGATATGCATCGACTTTTTGTTGTCAATAATTGAAGTATGAAAATTTAAGTAGAGACATATGCCTATCAGAAAAAATCAATTTTTTCAAAGCCGGTTACTTTCAGACCATGAAAAGAAAAACTTTTCCATATTAGAGCTTATTCGTAGAAATGGCCCTATAACAAGAGCTGAGATTTCAAAAATAACAGATCTCAATATAGTAACTATTTCAAATTATATCAATACCTACATCAATGAAGGATTGGTTGTTGAAGGTGGTATGGAGGCTTCATCAGGAGGGAGAAAGCCAACTCTTGTCAAGTTAAAAGAGAATTACGGTTATGCTATAGGGCTTGATCTTGGGCATATGGGCATAGAAGGTAC
The DNA here is from genome assembly GCA_018824145.1 of Candidatus Omnitrophota bacterium. Classification (GTDB taxonomy): domain Bacteria; phylum Omnitrophota; class Gorgyraeia; order Gorgyraeales; family Gorgyraeaceae; genus JAHJHC01. The sequence goes on from JAHJHC010000029.1 coordinate 20,628, forward strand.
TAATATGATAGGAGTGGTTGTAGACATTTCGGGGAAGGTAAGGGAGAAGATTGAACACAAAAGAGTAAAAGACACCATGGATAAAATTATCACTAAGTCTCTTGAACTGATAGATGAGTTAGTAAATAAAGATAAGGTTTATAAAGACAGGATTAAAGGTGTGGGCATTGGTATTAGTGGAGTTATAGATGAAACCCTGGGTACTGTAAGAGATTCCTCAAAAAATGGCATGCGAGCAAGCTATTTATCAATGATAGATCTTATTGAGCAGAGGTTTGGTATACCTTCGTTATTGGGAAATGACGCTACCTTTGCTGCCTTTGGCGAAAAAATGTACGCAATCCCTATGGACGTAGAAAATATAGTTTATATGTATTCTGATATTGGGACTGGTATTATTATAAAAGGTAACCTTTATTGTGGGGCTACTGGAAGTGCAGGAGAGGTTCGTATCAATTATCCTCAAAATGCAGAATATCTGAAATTTTCAAAAAGTTTTTCATTTTTGCTACCCTTGGGATTAGATCTTGGGTTAACAAACAGGGCCAGAAAACTGATAAAAGATGAAGGCGTGAAGTCCAGTATATCTAGTATCGCAGGCGATAATTTAGAATCTGTAACAATAGAGAATATAATAGAGGCTGCAAAGTCTGGAGATACGTTTGCTATAGAATTACTGGAAGATGCGGCTGTTAACTTGGGTGTGAGAGTGGCATATCTAGTAAATTTGTTTAATCCAGAAATAGTTATAATAGGCGGAGGTATTGAAAAGGCAGAAAGCTTGTTTTTAGAACCATTGAGAAAGACAGTGAAAAAGTGGGCTTTTGAAGAACCTGCAAATACTGTAAAGATATTACCTGCACAACTTGGTATAGAAGGTGTTGCTTTAGGGGCAGCGGGTGTGGTTTTAAGAAATCTCTTTATCAGCGTCTAACCGTATCAAAATTGTTTTTACAAGGGTATATTGACAAAAGAATAGTAGTATGATATACTTCTCGCTTACCAGGAGAAGATATGCATATCAAGCGTATCATATTATTATATCTTTTTGTTTTTATTATAGTTACAGGAACATTTCCAACCGTATCATTTTCGTATTCCCCTCCGATTGAGTCTATCACCCAATATATAATAGATATATCCCAGGATATCCATAGTCTGCTTCAAGAGACAGAGGAGTCATTGGTATATAATTCACGCGGTGAGTTAAGATTAAGGCTTTTACTTTCTCCTTGG
>JAHJHC010000030.1 GCA_018824145.1 Candidatus Omnitrophota bacterium
AGATTAACATTGCGCTCCTGCCTCATCTTATTGCCGAGCACAACAATATCTTCATCCTTGAGCAGTTGGCTCAGTTTCTCTAAAATCTTAATATGATGGCCGGCTTTACTTCTTACTTTATAGCCCTTTTTAGCAATCAACATAATACCCAGCTTGATCAAAGCGTCATAGCTGAATTTAAAAACAACATCCGATACGTCCGATTCTTCGGCGATCTTAAGATCATGCTGGGCGGACAGTAAGAATTGATCGATCTGCTTTTCTTGAAACGTCAGTTTTTAAAAGTGTTGGCTCTCAAAATTGATCATATAAGCTTTATAATTTTAGATTTAAAAACACCGTTTATAAAAGGATCTTTATCTTTTTTCTTCTTCTCGAATTCTTTCTCGCTCAGGTTTATTACATTAAATTCTCGGCCTGTATCCTTCTGCAATTTAGCAATAACTCTCTGTAATTCTAAAACAGAATGCGCGCCGATGGCCAGAAGATCGATATCGCTTGAAGAATCCATCTTATTGCTTGCGTATGAGCCGAATAGATAGGCTTCCTTAAGCCCTTTGATATTGCCTATCATGTCTTTAAGCCTTTTTTCTATACCATAGGTCTTTAAGAAAATTTGGCGGTAATGCTTTAAAACAGGGTTATCCTTTGCAAGAAAGAAATATCTTTGCTTTCCTCGAAATTCACTCCTAAAGAGGCCCTCTTTTTCTAGCTCTTTAAGTTTGGTTTCCGTATTTTTGGGATCGAGATCTAAAATCCTTGCCAACTCATTAATGTAGACTTCGGCCCCGGGATTAAGAAAATAGTAATCTAATAATTTTATTGTCACTTTTGAACGTAAAGATATCATCTTTCCACCATGGTTATGGTAATAAGTTACCATAATTATTTATTTTGTCAAGCAATTTGCATGAACTAAAAGTTATTAACTGCGATTTTTACGATGTCAATTTTAGTTACAGAAAGTTGACATCTGTCAAGCAGATGTCAACTATAAATTCAATTATTGAAATTATGAAAATTGAGGCTTATTTTGGCTTAACCCCCTCACTCCAAACCATTTATCTTCCTCAATAACCCCAAAATCATCCCTACGTACTGGGATATACGGCCAGCCATAGGTAACAATGTAGAGATGTTTCTTATCCATCTACTTTTCAGGTAGCTACAACAAAATAGAGCGTCCTTTGGGGAACGTCCTCAATCGCACCTTATTCTCTAATCCTATTCTTCTTTCTACTGAAGATATCCAAGGCTTTTCAGTCTATCTTTAGCTTCATCTTCAATGTGACGCCCGGAGGAAAAAAGAGACATTTCTTTTCTTCTATGATGAAACTTATCTAAACACTTTCTTAAAAAATCAAATCTTTCTTTCTGGCTATCAATTAAATTTATATTTTCTAAAGGATCATTCTCTATGTTATAAAGGCTATATTGATTATTATTATCTGGGCTAAAAGTATAGATCAACTTCCATGGCGGCAACCTCAGAGAAACAACTGAGTATCGCCATTCATTGGAACTCAAATCTTCTTCATTTTCTACATGTTCACTGTAAATGCCAATGGATTGCGTTCTGCTTTTTCTTATTAGATTTAATAAATCTCTCCCCTCGAAAAAGAATGGTTTTTTAACATTTAGAAGTTTGCATATTGTTGGTGCTATGTCTATTTGTTGAACCTGTTGTGTAAAAACATTTTTTGAGAAAAATAATTTTGGATAAGAAATAATCAATGGTATTTTGAGCAATGCCTCCCGTAAAGAACCTCCATGGTGAAATATCAATTCATGCTCTCCCAATTCTTGTCCATGGTCTGCCGTCAATATTATTACTGTGTTTTCATAAATGTTTAACTCTTTGAGTTTTTTTAATAAGTTAGCTATCTGGTTATCAATATAAGATATCGCTTTTTCATAATCAAGCGTGTATTTTTCTTGTTCTTCTTTAGTAATATTTCGTACATAATGTTTTTCTTCAGGAATATGCAGCGCAGAATCATGCGTATCCATATAATGTATCCATAAAAAGAATTTATTTTTTTTGTTTTCTGTAATCCAATTCATTGATTTTGTCGTTATCATTTCCGCATTCTGAAATCTGTCATAACTGATATCGAACCCCCTTTCAAACCCTCTTGCGTCGGATAGCCCCCCATGTCCACTTATGAAAGCTGTTTTAAAATTTTTTATTCTTAAAAGTTGCGGTAAAGTTAAAATTTTTTTCGATAGAACGCGATCAAACCACAACATTCCATGGGTAGAAGGATACGTGGAGGTACTGATTGAATACATTGCTGGCACTGTCCACGAAGCTTGAGCAATCATTTGAGAAAACATTACTCCTTTCCGTGCGAGCATATCTATAGTAGATGACGTGTCTTTCTCGTATCCATAACAACTAAGATGATCAGCTCTTAAGGCATCAATGGTTATCAGAATAATGTTTGGCTTATTTGAAACAGATCTAAAATGAATAAATGCAGCTGCTAGAACAATGCCAACTAAAGTTAAGATTGCTGCTGCAAAAATTAATATATATAGTCTATTTTTTGTAAAAGTAAGCATCGCTATTTAAAAATATTATTTCGTCTAATCTAAAATCACCGAGGCGTTTCGTTAAAAATTTTATTCACAATCGCTTATCTTCTCTAACAATTCTAACACCATATCGAGCCACCGTAACCATCGGTCAACCAAAGGTGCGAATGTAGACTTTTCTATTCATAAAGTTATCCATATTTAAGCACACTTCCAATGACCCGTAAACAAAAAACACCGGAAATTTAATTTACAAGCTGTACAGCGTAAGGGGCAACATCAATCCTTTTTAACGGCTGAAAGACGCGTCATTCATTCCGCATCAGCTTATTGTCCCTTTTATGTATTCTTTAGTCATTTCTTCTTTGGGATTTTCAAAAATCCGCTCTGCCGGACCATGCTCTATCAGCTCGCCAAGATAAAGAAAAATCACATAATCGGCAAGCCTTTTTGCCTGGCGTAATATATGCGTAACAACCACAATGGTGTATTCTTTTTTCAGTTCAAGAAACCTGGCTTCAATACGCTGGCTTGATTTTGGGTCAAGAGCGGAAGTGGGCTCATCTCCCAGAATAATCTCCGGCTCAACTGCCAGCCCTCTTGCCAAGCAAAGCCTCTGCTGTTGGCCTATTGACAGCTTTGAAGCAGGCGTATGCAATCTATCCTTTACTTCACTCCAAAGACTCGATTCTTTAAGGTAATGTTCGACCATTTCGCCCAATTTCTTCTTATCTTTCATCCCATGGATTCTCGGGCCATAAGCAACATTATCATAAATTGACATCGGTAAAGGATACGGCCTCTGAGAAAGCAGGCCCATCTTTTTCCTGATATGGGTGGCTTCCACTTCAGGGTCAAAGATATTTTCCCCATCAACCAAAACCTCTCCGGAAACCTTAATACCGTCTATCGAATCAACCAGCCGGTTAAACGATTTTAAAAGAGTGGTTTTCCCGCAACCCGAAGGGCCGATAATAGCGGTTATCTTTTTATCGGGAATATCAACGGTTATATTTTTTAATGCGGGTTCTTTCCCGTAAAATACACTTAGATTTTTTACGCTTATATGAGTTTTAAATTCCATCTCAATCCTCCTCTGGTTATTTTAAATAGCTTACTTCACTACATGTTTGGTAAATCGTTTAGTTAAAATTCTGGAAACTACACTAACTATCAAAATTATCGCTGTAAGTATGAACGCTGACGCGTAAGCTCTTTCTTGAACCTCCGGAATAGGTGTCCCCAATTGAAAAAAAATCGCCAGGGGTAACGTAGCCGCCGGACGAAATAAAGAATAAGGGATATGATCGGTAAAACCCGCCGTAAATATTACCGAAGCCGCGTCGCCAATACCTCTTCCAAAAGCGATAAGAACCGCCGTTAATATCCCCGGCAATGCTTGTCTCGTAACTATTTTAAAAGCGGTCTCCAATCTTGTTGCCCCTAAAGCATATGAGGCATCTAAAAGCTCTTCGGGTATCATCCTTATCACTTCATCCATAGCCCTGCTCATAATGGGAAAAATCAAAAAAGATACGGCGATAATCCCGCCTAAAAGAGAAGCCCTTAATCCCAGAAAAAGCATAATTGTAAAACCAAACGCCCCGTAGACTATCGAAGGAACGCCCCATAAAACATCAAAAGAAAAACGGGTAAAAAATACCAGGCGCGAACCTTTCTTTGTGTATACATTGAGATACAAAACCACGGGCAGGCTTATCAAAATGGCCAGGAATGTCGCGCCTCCCGCTAAATAAAGACTACCTATGATAGCGTTTAATATCCCGCCTTCTTTTCCAAGATAGTATCCGCCTTTAGGCGTTTGGGTAATCATTGCCAAATTCATTGCTGGAAGCCCTTTTATAATAATCGTGCCAAGTATAAGCAATAGACACGAAAGAATTATAAACGTGGAAAATATCATCAAACCTTTAAATATGTTTTCTTCTATCCGCCTTTTATTCATATGTGGTAAACCTAATCGAACCATACTACTGAATCCTCCTCTCAACTCTAATCAGGATAATTCTGGATAAGATATTAAAAAATAAGACTACAAGCAATAAAACTAAAGAAGCGAGTAGTAGCGCGGAATCATATAACGGAACGGACAGCATCTCGCCATAGTTATTGACGATCAAAGCAGGTAAAGGATAGGCCGGATCAAGAACTGAAGACGGAAGCTTCGCTACGTTTCCCGCTACCATCAGTACGGCCATTGTCTCACCAAAGGCCCGGGATAGAGCTAACACAATAGCGGCTATAATGCCCGGCAACGCTTTTCGCGCAACCACATGTTTTATAGTCTGCCACCTTGTTGCACCCAATGCCAATGAAGCATCTCTAAGCTCATGCGGTATTGACCTAAACACTTCTATCGTAACATGAATAATTACCGGAAAAACCATTATGGCCAGGACAATGCCAGCGGCGAGGACGCTATAACCGGTTGAAAAAGTTCCCCAAAGAGGGGCGATATGGTCTTTTATCAACGGCACGATAACTAAAACTCCCCATATTCCATAAATAACTGAGGGTATTCCGGCAAGCAGGTCTATAAGAGGCGCTGTCCATTCGCGGATTATTTTGTGCGCGTATTCTGAAAGGTAGATCGCTGTTAAAAGAGAAAAGGGAATGGCTATGGCAACAGCTACACCTGTTACCCAAAGAGTACCCATGATAAAGGGAAATAAGCCAAATTCTCCTCTTAAAGGATGCCATGAAGTTGAGAATAGCAATTCCGTTAATGGTTTAATCGCCAAGATCGGCCTTGACCGCTGATATAATCCAAAAGCTATAAAGAATACGACCAAACCTGAAAAAACCGTTAAAATCAGCATAAACTTGCTGGCAAGCTTATCTTTTAGCAATCTCTTAGTTTGCATATATAGTTGACCTTCTTTTCTTATTCGTCTTCGAGTTTTTTCAGCCCTTCCTGGAGTTTCTCCTCAGTCAGATTAATATATCCAGCTTCAGGTACATATTTTTGCCCTTCGGTAAGAACCCATCTGATGAATTCTGTCACTACCTTCCTCTTGGGTTTACCCTGGGAAACAAAATGCAAATCCCTGACTGGCGGAGAAGGATACTTCCCTGTGGCTATAGCCTCAGTGATCTCATCGCGGCTGTTGTAAAAATCTTCATCTTCGTCTATTCGGCCATTGCCGTTAAGGTCAATAGGTAATACCTTTATCCCTTTAACCTGTCTTTTACTTTTAGCGTCATAAGCATAGTTGATGTTGTTAAAACCAATTCCCAGGACATCTTTTCTAACTGCTTCAGCCACTCCCGGGTCACCATAAACCCCTACGCCAAGCAAATCTTCCTGCTTTTCACCTAAATACTTCGCCCAGGTTTTTGCCGCGCCGCAGGCATCAGAACGGGTATAGACATGGAGGTCTGTTTTCCCGGAAACTTTCTCACTTACAGAAACTACATCCTTCCAGTCCGTTACATCTCCAGCAATCCAGATCCTAATAAAATCTTTTCTTTTAATACCCTTCAAGAGAATCTCCTCTTTTAAAGGATTATTTTCATTAACCGTAGGAACAACCGCATCCTTAGTCACTGCTACAAACCAAGCTCCTTTTTTAATCTCTTCCGGATAGATATCGCGGGAAACATTCCCTATATCGACAACAGAAGCTAACGCATCAGCCATCCCTTTACCTGCGCCTCCGGCAGCAACATCTATCTTTACCTTGGGATGAATCTTCTGAAACTCCTCAGCCCATTTAACCGCCATGGGGTAAAGCGCCCAGGCGCCTGACATCGTTATTGTACCTTCCGATTCCTCTTTCTTCGCCTCTGCATGGTTCAGTTGGATTTCCATGCCAAGAAGCAGGCCAATCACTAATAAACTACTCAATATCTTCTTCATTTTTAAACGCCTCTTTTTCCTCTTTTATGTTTTCCTAAAATCCCGACTGCGGCTGGGCAATTAAGGCATTGTTAATGGTCTATAATTTATATTGTCGACCATTCTTGTCGACTTTTATTGAAAAAAAATTTATATATAATACATTAACCTTTGATCCAATGCCCCTTTGGTCCGTTTACATACATCATCAAAGGTAATTCCCTCCAGAATCCTGGCAATAGCATTACGAACATCTAACATCACGCTTTGGAGGCCGCAATTTTTCTCTTCCGGACAACTTACATGGGCCCAGCTACTTACGCATCCCAATGGAGCAAGAGGCCCGTCTATTATACGAATTACTTCAGCTAAAGTAATTTCTTTTGGAGATTTTATTAAGCTGTAACCACCGCCTATGCCGCGCCTGCTTTGAAGCAATCCCGCTTTTTTAAGATCAAGCAAAATGTGCTCTAAAAACTTCTCGGGTATCTTTTCTTTCTCTGATATAGCGTGTATCTGGACAGATCCTTTCTTATAATTTAGAGAAAGGTCTATCATTGCCCGTAAAGCATATTCTCCTTTTTTTGAAAGCCTCATTCTACCACCTACCACGCTTCCATTTAAAAGTCTACTCAACTAATCGATTTTGTCAAGAATATCATACTGCACATTTCTTGTCAAGTGTTTTTTATTTGAGGAGTCATATTTAAAAAACATATCACTGATACCGAAATACCTGGCAATCGAATGCGGTAAGCGCCATGGAAAAGCACAGGATCCGAACCCGGTATATTGAGTCTGCCGTTATGGATATTTAAATTGGATTCTTCTATCCTGAAAGGAGGGTTTTTCTATTAACCACTATTTATGTATCGGATCTTTTTCGCTGTTTATCCTGATAAGCGGCAGTGGCAGGCCCGCTTGTTTAAACTTAGCTATCAATTTTTCCCTTATCTCGCACCTGAGATTCCAGGTGTTTGGCGCATCAGGCCCCTTTCCCAAAATCCTCAATACCATGGTCTTTTCAGTAAAATCCACTACCTGAACACCAGACACCCTTTCCTCTGTAGAATAAGGGCTCGAGTCCACTATCTCTTTAACCCATGATTTTATCTTATCCACGTCGCACGTATAATCAACATACATCATAACCACTCCCAGGAGAGACTCGTCTTTCATGGTCCAGTTCTGTATGACCTTGCCCGCGAGTACGCTATTGGGCGCTACTATACGCCTGTTGTCCCAGGTGCGTATGACCGTATGCATGAGGTTTATCTCCTCTATCCACCCAAAATCATTCTCAAAGATCACGGCGTCGTTCAGCTTGACAGGCTGGGCAAACGAGACGTAGATACCTGATATAAAATTCGATACCGTACTCTGGGCGGCCATACCTATGATAATGCCGGCCAGCCCCGCTGAGGCAAGGAGCCCGGTACCGACACTCCTGACCGCCTCGAACTGCAGGAGGAAAAATATAAACGCGAAGAAATATATCCCGCTATTGATTATCTTCTTTATTATAGCCACCCTTGTCTCTACCGAAGACGCGCCGGAAGTGTCTTTCTTATCAACATGTTTCTGAAAACGACTGAGGGCTATATTGATGATCTTCCTGATTATAATCACAGCCAGGAGAATCACAATGGTTCCGATTAGCCTGACCAAGAGTTTGTTTTCTATTAACATTGGGCTCCATCCTTTCTTTTATTAAAAAGAATATGTAAGCGAAGAAATAAACCTGAAGTCGTTTTTCTTGGCGCCTCCGGCCGGCTCAGAATCATAGTCGTCTATGACGCTAAGTTTCAGGGATATCTCCTCATTCACGGGACCCGTGAATGTTGTCTCTGATTTCAGCCTGTATTCATCCAGGTCTCCGGGCGTGGAATATAAGACAAGATCCTGGGATATCCTTGAGTCACCATAAAGATTCTTCTCCAGATACGCTCGCGGTATAAGGACGACCTCGTCGTCATCCTCCTGACTGTCCCTGTAATCCGTATACTCAAAACCTATGGCCGCATCGGTCATGGCCTTTATATCGGGACGGTCGTAAAACCAATAACCGATCCCCGCGCTGGGAAGCGTCCTGTAATCCACGTTGGCGAACCTGTCATGATCCACTTCCAGTTTATAAAAATTATACCAATCCTTTTTTTCTCCGAAACTAAAAGCGTACCTGGCTGAGGTGAGCCATTTTTGAGAGTTCATCTCTTTATTTGAAGAGGAACAATATATATTCCCCCGCAGCGTAAGCTCGTCAATAAATTGACGCTTCCTGTTCACCGAGAGGTCCAGGTTCAGCTGGCTGGCATCCGTGTTGCCGCTAGTCCTATTATATCCCATGGAAAAGTTCCTGTCCCATATTATGTCGTCGGGTTTCTTGACCTCAGGCCCGGATCCTACCACGGCCCGATCTCCTCTTTTAACCCGCTCAACGGATGCCTTTTTGATGGAAAGCTCTCCCATGGCCTCTGTCTCAAGCAATACTGAGTCTTCGGCCTCTTCAAGTATTTTCCCGGTAAGGTGGTCCCCGTTTTTCAAATAGACCTCATCACCATAAACTCTCGACGCAGACATTAGCGTTATTGATATCAAAATAAATATCCAGGCGGGCTTCA
>JAHJHC010000031.1 GCA_018824145.1 Candidatus Omnitrophota bacterium
CCCGTTCCAAATTCTTTAATATCGTCGAATAATTTATCGGAGTTGCACGCAGTAATATACAAACAATAACTTGACTGTCGATTAGAATTTGGAACGGGGCCCGCTCGCAGAAAAGAAGCCCCAAGACCTGCTAGCCTGGGTGCTACTAAAAGTACAACCTAACTTTTCAAATAATACACTTTTAACTGTCCTTGTCTTGTTTTTTTCAAAAAATATGCTATATTTATATATAGAGGTTAGACCTCGATCAAGGAGGCGTATAAGTAGCGCAAGCAAAAAGGTTTATAGCCTATAAAAAAAGCCGTTTTTAAACGGCTTTTTTTATTGCACCTCTTTCTCGCTAAAAACCTCTGCGGAAAAGATATAAATCTCTGTGGAGCTGTCCTTCCAGGCAGTCGCAGGAAGTCCTGCCTTCATGCAGGTATGCTCGAGGAAAGTCTCTTTATCCCATCCGTATTCTGTCGCAACCTGCGGCAGGAGAAGCCCTGAATTAAAACCGCGCTTCATGTATATACCATGCTTACCGACTTCTATTTTGTCCACATCAATGATTTTTTTAAGGGTGGTAAGAGCGGATATCTCCAATTCTATCTCATCCAGTTCTTCTTTAGATACAGGGCTAAATCGGGGATCATTTATTGCTGCGGATTTTGCAACGTCTTTAACGGTTTCATAAAGTGATTTTACTGCAATTATATATCCAATACAACCGCGAAGCTGGCCGTGTTTTTTTATTGTTACAAATGCCCCGCAATTCTCTTTTAGACGTTCTTCAGTAACCTCGATCCCGGCCTGTTTTTCTCCGGCAACAGCTTCTATTATAGAAGCCCTGGCGATATCAATAAGTTTTTGTTTCTCTTTTTTATTTAAATATTCGTTGCTCATTATAGTCTCCCCCTTTTTGTCTGATTCTTCAGGGATGTATATAACTACGCTGGAATAACCCACTACCCTTGATTTGTCACCTATCTCGACATCTCCACTATTGGCATATTTTAAAATCTCGATCTCTCCCCCTAAAATGTTAGATAATTCCATTATGGTTTTTATGCCATCAATTCCGCAACATACGGTATCCTCTCCTGGAACATTCCTAGCCTTAACCCCGCTTATATGCGCCTCTAATCCGGGAACATCCCCTCCTTTTATAAACTCTAAGGTCTCCCTGTCAATTTTATTCGCGTCTTCATAGCTGGGATAATGTGACATATCCGTAGAGATAATGACAATGTCCTCCTTGCTTAAATTGTCAGCTAAGGCTTGCGCTAATTTTTTATAGCTATCGTCGTAGCTATTACCAAATAGCATAGGGACTATCTTAAAATCTCCGTCTAACACAGTCTGTAAAAACGGTAATTGTACCTCAATAGTATGGTCCCGTTCATGAACGGGGCTATTATATTGAAAGATACTATCAGTCCTTACTATCTTATCTCCTATTTCTTTATCTAAAGCAATTAAACCTAAAGGAGTCTTCCAGGTACTATACCCGTCAATGGCAATGCCTGGAAAACGGGCAGTATGCGAATTGCAGATTAGTATTGCTGAGGAGACCTTGCGCCCTTCTAATTGTTTAAAACCATATGCGGCAACCTGGCCTGAATATACATATCCAGCATGAGGGACAACTATGGCTAAAATTCTTCCTTCAATGTCATGTTTTCGAACATCAGCTAAAAATCCATTCAACATTTCTTTAAGCCTGGCTTCATCTGCAGGATAAAATGCCCCTGAAACAGCTGGCCTTCGCGGCTCTTCCGAAGAAGAACTGCTACAAGAAAGCAAAGACATTAAAACAGTCAATATGAGTATCTTTTTCATATCTCAACCCGCCAGATTTTTGTAATACTCTGCATCTCTGTGCGAAACATTGTCAGTATTTCTGAATATTTTAAGGAATGGTAGCACAACGGCCGCTATAATCCCTAAAAATCCCATCTTAAAAAACTCTTTACGTGTAATTTTTTTATCTAGCATTGGGACCTCTCTTTATTTGGCATCCGCCTCAGGCGGATGCCCTACATGTATGTTAATTCCACCTACCCGGTATCTTATGGTTACAAAATGTACACTTCCCTCCATCAATATTATAATCTAAAATCATGTAGCCGCG
>JAHJHC010000032.1 GCA_018824145.1 Candidatus Omnitrophota bacterium
ATCTATTCCCACCAGATCCTGACTATGTCTACGCAACAATGGATTCAATTTTTTGATCTTTATTCCACGCATAAATCATGGTTCCTCATGCCAGTATAAAATATTCCCGTTTCGATCGATTACGCAGATCACTTCGGTTGTACTCCTTTTATTATTCAACTTAGCAACGCTTTTAACCATAAAATGGTCGGATTTGGTACCTAAATACCTATCAACGACCCTACTAAGCTCTGCTACCTCAAACTCGCTTAGATGGGAATATTGACTAAGGTCTGACACTATATTAGAAGGCTGCTCAAAAATATTGTCGTCAGGAGTAGTTATAACACCGTCTTCACCCTTACGAAATAAAAGGATCTTCTCTGCGAGAAATCTATCCAATCCCAAAGCTATTAATACACTTTTCGAAGCGGTATTGATATTAATCTTTCCATCGCCATAAATAGTGACATAATCTCTTAACTTATCAAAGAATCCTACATTCATACCCTTAACTAATAGAAGTTCTTCTAAAACCTCGATTTCTGCATCCTTTGCCTCATAAGGGTATGTAAGAGTTCTATAATCATAGTCCTCTGCACTGCCCAAAGCTATGGATAATTCACTATCGCTATCTCGCCAGTCCACAATAGAGGCAGCTAGTTCTTGTGACTCTATTTCATTGAAATCCAGGACATTACGAAAAAGGTCCCTCAATACTGTCTGGTCTATCTTATTTATATTTATCTTTCTTTCTTCGTCAATGAGTCCGTATCGTGTTAGTAAAAGGTCGGCTCTTTCATCTATATAATCATACGAGACACTAAACGTCCCATCACCGACTTGTATATCTTTAAATGCACCCATATTGTCACTCCAGCCATCACTAAGGCTGTCATACATTTTCTCTATGTCAGTTTCCTCTTCCCCCTCTTTTTTTAGACTAACTATCGCACTTTTTACACCTGATACAGCAATAAAATGCAATTTGCTTCTTTCATCTAGTCTCTGGACTAAAATAATCTTTTGCCTTACCCCATAACCCAAGTTCAATGCAAATATGCTCAATAAACAAAGTGACCAAAGTGAAATGATTAATATGCCGCCTTTGTTATTAACTGCTAAACGGGATGCTGATTGTTTTAGTGAATTTACCGCCTTGGCTATTATCATTGAATTCTAATATCATCCTCACTGCTAAAGGTATTTTTTCTTCCAGACACTTCTCATACCATATATATTCTTTTTCCTTTTCATCATAAAAGTAATATTGAAATATCAACGATTTTACATTATCCAACGACTGCGTAATTATACCTCTTCTATCAGCATAAATTTGAGAAAAATCCCTCTCTTCCCTATCTATTATCCCTGCCATAGAATTATATGAATAAATCACTTGCCCCACAGTCTTACTACCCAATCTTTTGCTATCTACTAAAGTAGGGAATTGAAGGCTATCTTCTTTGCCCAAAAAACCAATCCCTGTAAAACTAAAACTATTCCTTAAATCAGAACTGAAGTATTCAAAAAAGATGTCCAACTCCTGTTCTGACATCCGGGTATTTACCTTTTGCCAGATCTTTATGCCATTATTAAACGTTGTATATATTGCTAATGAAATAACAGCCAAAATAGCCGTTACGATCAACAACTCGATAAAGGTAAAACCTCTCTTCGAGTAACCGGTACCCCTCCTGCTATTCTTCTCCTTCATATATAGCATATACACTTCTAGAGACCTTAATCTTTCTTCTACCTTCTTGCCAGTAAATGGCCAAATCTATCCTGTATAAATCTATATCTATCAAAGCATATGATAAATTCCAAGTAAAATTCTTATTTTTATTATTTGTAAATCCTCCCTCATTCTCCATAATAGTCAAAGGCCCAAAACGGCTTAACTTATCCTGTGCCTGCCAAATCTTTTCATCAGCCCAAGACATAATATTCAAATGGTTTGAACAATAATTAAATGAGTCTAAAGACGTGAAAAATGCCTCGTATATCAATACTATCCCTAATGATAAAATCGCAGTTGCAGCCATTACTTCCATTAGGGTAAAACCTCTATTCCCAATTCGTGACATCATCCGTACCTTCTATCCCGTCTTTCCCTAAAGAATACAAATCGTAATCCTGTCTATGTTCGCCGGGACTCCTATATTTATATTCTCGTCCCCACGGATCAAAGGGTTTTCTCTCCAAATAAGGGCCATTCCAGTTACTAGCTGACGAAGATTTAGTCAACAAGGCATTTAATCCCTCGCCTGTAGAGGGAAAACCACCATTATCTAACTCGTAGAGTTTCAATCCAGTAGCGATATTAGCCTGTATATCTGCCTTGCAAGCAGCAATCCGGGCCTGTTCACTTCGACCAGTAAGCCTCGGCATTACCATTGCCACCAAGGCCCCTATGATGATAACCACTAGCATTAGTTCTATTAGAGTAAAACCTTTTGAGTTTACATATCTCATTTCTTGCCTCCTGATTTAATATTCTCTATTAAGTCCTTCCTCCAGATATTCCCTCCATTTACTATCCAATTCCTCAAGACTACCAATATACACAGGGTACGCAAAGCTGAATGCCTCTTCCAGGCTTTTCCCATCACGCAGTTGACGACAAAAATGGGCAAATCTATCCGAACCATATTTCTCTATTAAAAATCCTATCAGAGAAACTGATTGCAGATAATAAGTACTGATAAACTGATCAGTACTTAAAAATAAAACACCGGGGTTGCCGTCTCTCATAATGGTAGAACGGATAAAAACCCTATCCATTTCCTTATAACGCCGAATATCTAACGTAGTCAAGTCTTTCATCAAAAGCAATTTATTCTCTACATAGAGATTTTTGACCATCTGTTTCATTTCATCCCTTTTTGCCTCTTCTGCCCATTGGGCTACGCCTTCATCTAACCAAAGAGGTATCTCTCCTTTAAAACCCACAAAGTCCCTGAAAATCAAATGCGCCATTTCATGAGGGAGAAGTGATTCAACGAAATTCTCGCTCCAGGCATAACTTATTATCTCTTTGTCTTTATAGTCTGCTACACCATGCGACCATTCAGGTTGATCAGTAGCCTTTAAAAAAGAGACATGGTCAGGATAGATGTATATCTCTACCCTATTATCCCATAACCAGAAATCTGAATATCTGGGATACCCCAGTTCCGCAGCAATTCTTCGATAATAAACCTCGGCCTTATCCAATGCATCTTTTGCAAAATCTTCATCCCCTGTGAAATGGACAATAAAATGCTCACCACCCAACTCTTCCCAATCCTGTGCAATAGCTATTCCTGTGCCCAAAAAAAACATTACAATAATCAATCTGATTGAAAGTTTCAACATATCACACCCTCTATTCCGTTATTATCATACATTAATCTCAAATATCGGAAGAAGCATCGATATTACAATAAAACCAACCACTAAACCCATTACTAAGATCATTACAGGCTCTAAAAGATTACCTATCACCTTTACTGCTTCATCAACATCATTTTCATAATTACGTGCTATTTCTGCCAAGGCCTCGTCGAGTTTACCTGATTCCTCACCCACGCTTATCAGATTACTCATAAAAATAGGCACTACCTTTGAATTTTTAAGGCTCCTGCCAAATGACCCGCCTTGCTCTAATTCTTTATAGCTCTCTTTTAACCGGTCCTTTATAATCTCATTCTCTAATACTGGAATCGCTATATTGATTGCCTTTAATATCGGGATGCCGTTTCTTATCAGTAATTCCAACGTACGGCTAAAACGGGAAAGTTCGGCCTTAGTGATAAATCTTCCGATTATAGGAAGGTGTAACTTAAATAAACTCAAAGATAATCTTCCGGCCCTAGTCTTGATCTGCCGATTAAAAACTATAACAGCAATAACCAAAATCAAAACTATCCAATACCACGACTCCCTCAAAGTTTGACTTGTAAAAATCAAAATCTGCGTCGGTAATGGTAAATCCTGTCCCATATTGAGAAAAATCTGCATAAGCCGCGGCATTACAAAGGTGAGCATAAAAACTACTGTAGCTAATCCTACGACTGCCATAAGTACAGGATAAACCAATGCCATGCGAACGCGAGAAGCCATGGCTTCCTGTTTTGTGCGATGGTCGGAAATCCTTAAAAGCGCCTCGGGAAGAGCACCGCTATTTTCTCCTGCATGGATCATAGCAATATAGAGAGAAGAAAATACATTCGGATACTGTGAAAGCACAGAGGAAAAAGTAGAGCCGTGTTTTACAGAATTATAGATATCTTGCAAAATTTCTTTAAGTTTAGGGCTCTCTGATTGATCTGAAATTATACTCAGGGCCTTTAAAATAGGCACGCCGGATTTTATAAGACTTGCGAGTTCCCGGCTAAAAATAGTAATGTGGCGGGATTTTATCCTACCTGTCTTATTCTTAGGCCGAGTTGAAGAATGGGTAGAATATTGAAAGGAGTCAGTCTCTTTTTCTATGTGTATAGGGAAACATTGCTTCTCGCCAAGCCTTTCAATTGCCTCTTCTTCGGTCCGGGCCTCAATCTTACCCTCTATAATATTTCCTGAACCTTTCTTTGCACGATATTTGTATGTAGGCATATTAAAACCTCGTTAAATTTCTCATGTTACAAAACGTTACTCTGACTTTGCATGTTTCTCCACATATTTACTTATCCTGACCTTTTGGACACTGGCCATATCCAAAAAACAAACTGCAATATTATAAGACATATCCCGTTCCGCCTCTTCTATTCTCACTACCTTGGCTAAACATCCTATAGGGTCTTCATTGTCCGGCATCTCTATTTTTAAATCCAGGATTGCGTCAAACGGCAATGGTTTATTCGAGAAAAAAAGTAGTCCTCCAGCCGAAATATTTTCTGTAACGCTAAGTTGTTCGGATTTCGAGCCTCCTTTAAGCAATTCTTCGCGTGATTTATAAACCTTGTAACGCAAGTTTATCTTTTTGCTCACCCGGGCATAAGTCCTTCTACCCAGATCCAGCGCCCGGGCAGGTCTCTCGTCCGGTACATCAGAAGGTACAAAAACCTGTTTAGGCTTCCCAATATCAGTTAACTCTTCTGCGGGAGTTACCTGCATTACTTCTTCAGGCGTAGTCAAACCAGCAATTACCTTCTGCCAACCGTCCCGGCGTAAAATCCTCATCCCTTGTGATATAGCTGCCTCTCTAATCCGGTTAGACGGGACTTTTTTCAAGATTAAATCTTTTATCTTTTCATCCACCAAAAGAATTTCATATATTGCAGTCCTGCCAAAAAAACCAGTGAGATTACAATCAGGACAGCCTTTACCTCTGAATATCTTGAATTCTTCAGCCCTCAGACCTAAATCTTTGGCAATCGGCTCTTTTAACTCTTCAGGAATTTTCGTATCTTCATATTTACATTTCGGACAAATCAACCTTATTAAACGCTGTGCAATAAATGCCTCTACGCTCGAAGCTACCAGATACGGCTCAACACCGATATCTACCAATCTAGCAATAGCACTGGCAGCATCATTAGTATGAAGCGTAGAAAATATCAGATGTCCTGTCAAGGCAACACGAATAGCAATCTCAGCAGTCTCTGAATCCCTGACCTCTCCCACCATTATCACATCAGGATCGTGTCTTAGGATACTACGGAGGCCGCGGGCAAAATCCAAACCGATTTCCGGCATAACCTGCATCTGGGTTATACCCGTAATCTCATATTCAATGGGGTCTTCTATAGTAATAATCTTACGTTCCTTAGTATTTATCTTGCTTAAACAGGCATACAGCGTCGTAGTCTTTCCGCTTCCGGTAGGGCCTGTAACAAAAATAATACCATGCGGTTTCATAACTAATCTCTCAAAGATCTGCTGATCTATACCTGAAAGCCCCAATCTCTCCAGACCAAAGAGCATCTGGGTAGGAAGGATCCTTATCACTACACTCTCCCCAAAAGGTGTCGGTATGGTAGATATCCTCAAATCAAGCACTTGTTCCTGAACCCTTACAACTGCCCTGCCATCCTGCGGAAGACGGCGCTCTACAATATTTAAATTAGACATGATCTTAATACGTGAAATTATGGCGTTTAAGAAACCTTTTATCCCCTGCGGGACATTGGCATCATAAAGCACACCGTCTATTCGATAACGAAAATATACCTTCCCTCTATACGGCTCGATATGGATATCAGTGGCCCGTTTTCTCCACCCCTCTAAGATAATCTGATTAACCAGTTTTATTACAGAGGCGTCTTCAGCTAATTTTTCAATATCTTCTACTCTTTCCTGGGAAATTTCTTGGGCACTTTCTTCAGACTTAAATCCCTGCTGCGAGTCAATACTCTCCAATGTCTCAGCTGCAGTCCCATAGTATCTGTTTAAGCCATCCGTTATATCCCTTGAGCATGAAAGGACCAATTCTATATCATAACCCAACTGTGTCCTTATCTCATCCTGCGTCTTTATATCTAACGGATAATATGCCGCGATAGTCAAAGTCCTGCCTTTGATCTTTATAGGCAAAAATTTATAATATGAGGCGATCTTTACCGGGACCTTTTCTAACACAGCCTTATTAATGAGGCTTTTCTGCAGATTAAGATAACGTACTTTTAATTTATCTGCCAGGGCATTTAACATATCTTCTTCGGGGAGGACGCCTCTGGCGATTAAAATTTGTTGGAGGTTGCCGCCTGAGGCATCTATCTCCTTAATAAGTGCATCCAACGTCTTTTTGGAAACCAGCCCTTTCTCAACCAATGCTTCATACAAAAGTCTATCGTACTTCTTAAGCATATATTATCTCCCCTGCACGTATTCCCGATACCTCTCGATAATATCTTTCATATCATCTTCGGAGACCAAAACCAATTTCAACCTGGACCCCCATGTTTCTTCTTCAGCTTTTTTCAAACCCCAGGCATCTAACGGATTGGTTATCGCAACAGTAACTGTATCACCATCTTCCTCAATAGGAAAGCATTTATAATCTAAGATCAATGAGGGGCTGAATTTTTTTACAAAGCCCCAATCAACATATTTATATTTTATACTAATAAACGGGATATTAAACTGTTCGGATAACACCCCTAATAAATCCCTTTCTTTGATCTCTTTTTTTTCTACTAATATTGAGCCTAAAAATTTCTTTGTTGTTTGTTGTTCCCTTAAGGCATCCTGTAATTGCTCAGACGTTATAAGGCCCTTCTCTACTAAACTATCACCTAATCGTTTCTGTTTCTTATCCATAATCTCGCTGCCTTATTTCAATGCTCCTATAAGATAAAATTCCTGTTCCGACCTATTGTCCACCCTTCCATCTATTATCCTCTCACATCCTTCCAACGTCTCGTTCACTGTTACATAAGCACCTTTTTTGCCAGTATACGACTCTGCTACAGTAAACGGCTGCGTAAGAAAATATTGCAACTTTCTGGCACGTTCGTAAATTATTCTGTCTGCAGGGGATAATTCATCGATTCCTATAACCAATACGATACGGCGCAACTCTTCATATTTCTGAAACATCTGAACGGCTGTATGAGCAATATCTACATGGCGTTTTCCTACGATGTCGACATCAAGGTTGGAGCTTGATGATAATAAAGGATCGACAGCCGGATAAATACCTAGCTGAACCTTTTCACGGGAAAGGACCATCACGTTATCCATAAAGCTAAAAAGCACCACTACAGCAGGATCTGTCAGGTCATCAGCAGGAACATATACACATTCAATAGAAGTAATAGACCCTCCTCCTTTTTGGGATGTCCTTATCCTTTCGTGAAATTCGCTTACCTCTGCCATCATTGTAGGCTGATACCCTGTCTCTGAAGGAACGCGGCCCATAAGTGTAGATGTCTCAGATCCGGCTTGAACATACCGAAAAATATTATCTACAAACAGCAAGACATCCTGGTTTTTCTTTTGAATGGCTTCTGCAAGGGTAATCCCTGTTGCGGCTACTCCAAATCTAGCTCCGGGCGGTTCGTTCATCTGACCGAATACCATCTGCGTTTTTGAAAGGACACCTGATTCTGTAAGCTCATAGTAGAGTTCATTACCTTCACGAATACGTTCTCCTATTCCTGCGAAAACACAGGACCCTTCATGCATTTTTACGATTTTCTGAATAATTTCCAAAGTAAGTACGCTCTTCCCCATACCAGCGCCGCCTAAGATCCCGGTTTTTGAACCTTTAACCAACGGAAAAAGAAGGTCGATAATCTTAAGCCCTGTTTCTATGACATCAAAGCTTTTTTTCTTTCTACCGCCCGTTCTGAGATAACTGCCCATATGAGTCTTGTGAATAGGCATTTTCTCAACACATTCAATTTTTCCTTTCTTGTCTATAGGCTGTCCTAACACGTTAACCAGCCGGCCGTACATGCCTTCTCCAACAGGTATCTCTATACTCTTACCTGAATAATAAGCCTCTTGATTGCGGACTATGTTAATCGTCGAGTTTATCGCAATACAGCGCGCAATATTCCCCGGCATGTGCTCGGAGACTTCCATAAAGACTTCTTCTCCATCAACTGTATGCGTCGTAACCAAACCAAATACATTGGGGACATCATCCTGGGACACAAACTTCACATCTACTACCGGGCCCTGGACTGAAATGACGCGTCCTACTATCTTTATATCTTTTTTATTTTTTTCCACGGACATATCTCCCTGAAATCAGTTCGCGTAGAGCTCTATCAGCAAGCTCGTGACGGACACGAAAGTATTCTAACCTTACTTTTTTGTCTTCATCCTTCAGCTTCTCGCTCGATTCATCCAGGTGAATATAGCGGGCTGAAAATTCCGCTAGCCGGCTTACTCCAAAAATATAATGAAGCTTCTCTCCCATCCAAAGGTATACCAAATACTCGATCATATCTCCCGGCCTTGACTCCAGGATTATATCCTGATTTAAAGCGGGAATGGCCTTGCTTACATCAGGGGGGCGAAAAGGCAGAAAAGATACTGTTTCTATATGTTGCACTCCAAAGGAAACAGCTCGCGGATGTACCACTTTAACCGTATCAAACTCATTGGCCAATGCCTTTTGGAAAATATAATCGCGCAGTTGCATTGCCTGTGTATGCCTTTCCTCATCCTGAATCCCGGGAAAGTTTACTGTCGAGTAGCCTTGTCCACTAACATACATTTTTCCGCGCGCCCCGATAATGACCATTGTCGTAGGCATTTTCTGGGCCTCCTCAAGAGCTGCGTTTATAACTTTCATATTAAGTCCGCCCAAAAAACCGGCATCTGTGGTTATAGCAATAATAGCCTGTGCTCGTCCTTTGGCTTTCATGAAAACATGATTTACCGTATCCATATCAATATCTTTTAAAAAACTTTCAATCGAAGGAAAAAATTCCTTAAAAACATTCAATCTCTTTTCCATCATATAATACTGTGCAATAGCAATCGATTTCAGCGTCTCAATCAAAAGCGACAGCCCTTTATTGAATTCCATGTCTTTTTTTACGCTGATTAATGTCCTCATGCTATTTTATCTTTCCTGCAATATAATCTTTCAGGCAGCTTTCCAGCTTTTCAGCCATTTCCGTACTCATTTTTTTTGCAGTACGAAGATCACTAAAGAAAGAGGGGTGTACTTTTGTAATATACGGGCAGATATCCTCTCGGAATTGCAGGATCTGTTCTTTCGACAGGTTGTCAAGGAGCCCAAGATTCAAGGCATTCAAATAAACGATCTGGGCTTCCATTAAAACAGGCTGATTCCTATACTGATTGATAAGGGCATTGATCGCATCTCCCCGTTTTATCTTGTCCTGAGCATCCTGTGAGATCCTGCCAGACTGCATCTGGGTCACTCTTAAAAGTTCTCTATACTGAATATAGTCCAGCCTTAATGTTTTACTGACCGAACGCATGGCATTCCACTGGGCCTTATTCCCGATACGAGAAACGGACAACCCAAAATCAATAGCAGGCATAAAGCCTTTCTTGAAAAGTTCGGTTGCAAAATAAAGCTGGCCGTCTGTCATCGAAACAATGTTAGTAGGAATATATCCGGTAAGGTCTCCCTGAAGGATCTCAACAATGGGGAAATATGTCATTGTCCCGTTCCCCCTTTCTTTGCTTAGATACCCCGCTCTTTCCATAAGCTGGGAATGTATATAAAAGATATCCCCGGGATAAGCTTCACGGCCGGGAGCCCTTTCCAGGAGCAAGGATAATTGGCGATAGACCCAGGCATGCTTTGTAAGATCATCAAAGACTACAAATACATCCTTCCCATTGTACATGAAATATTCTCCCAGCATACTCGCAGTATAAGGGGCCAGATACTGCTCGCCGGTAGATAAGGACGCTACACCCGAAACAATAATAGTGTATTTTAAGGCATCATGTTCTTTGAGTAAATCCACCACCTTGACAAGGCTGGAATACGGTTTTCCTATTATACAATAAATACAGATAACATCCCTTCCTTTTTGATTGAGGATGGCATCCATAGCAACCGTTGTTTTTCCTGTCTGACGGTCACCGATTAAGAGCTGGCGCTGGCCTTTGGCAGTAGGAATAATCGCATCAAGGATCAATGTGCCTGTTTCAAATGTTTTATCAACAGGCTGCCTTTCCATAACCCCGGGAGCAACACGAAAGACAGGAAAGCTGTCATTAGCCTCAATCGGCCCGAGCCCGTCCTGAGGCATGCAAAGCCCGTTTACAATCCTGCCCACGAATGCATCACCTACAGGAAGGTCCAATGACTTGCCCTTGTTATAGATCTCATCGCCTGCGCTAATATCCGCAACATCACCTAAAACAAGGACCTGGATATCTTCTTCAGTAAAGCCTATTACAAGGCCCAGTGTGCCATTTGCAAATTCAACGATCTGCCCGTTCATGCAAAAAGGCAACCCTTTGGCTATCACGACAAATTGCCGTACGGATTCAACGTACCCGACCTCTCTTACATCAAAGCCCGTTTGTGGTTTATCCATATCTTCTTTCTCACTACTCATCAGCCTCTTTTCCTGAGGCGTCAAGCATGGCAACTTGTCCCAATATCTTATGTCTCAAGCTGCCGTCCAAAACAAGACTCCCTATTTCAACAATAATCCCTGCTACGATTTTAGGATCCAGTTCTTCTTTTAAGTCCATATTACTTCCCAAAAGCTTATTCACTTTCTTTAATAATTCGGCACGATCACTGTCACTCAACGGGAAAGCAGTCAAAACTTTTATTTCCTTGATCCCTTTTATTATCTTTAATTGACCTATCTTCTTAAAGCCGTTTTCAATAAGGTCACGGACCCATCGCGAATGAACATCCTGCTTGAATTCCTCAGGCAAGGTATTCTGAATTGACTCACATGCCTTATTGATTGCCTCTTTTGCTATTCTTTCATCTAATTCAGCGATAATGACCTTGCGAGACCTGTCTGCCTGTTCAACAATCTCCTCACTTCGGACTCGCGCCTCTTTTAATATCTTATCCCTTTCTGCCGCTGCCTGATTAGCAATATCTAAACGTTGTTTTTCTGCCTCATTACGGGCCACGGACAACAATTCTTCAGATTTACGTTTTGCCTCCTCAAGCCGTCTATTTATATCCTTTTCTTTTTTACTATAATCCTGGTTTAATTCTTCAAGATGTTTTGTAGCCAAAACGACATTTCTATTCAATATATGTTTAAACATATATATAAGCCCTATAAATATAACTATCTGGAACAATACCAAGGAAATTATAAGCATCTTATCCTCTCTTTCGGGATATTACCTTGCGAACAACTGAAACACTACCAATATTGCAATAATTGCCAAGGCCTGAGCAAAGACCAGGGCTATCACTAATGCCGTAAAAATCTTAGGGGCAGCAGACGGATTCCTGCCCAATGCGCCTATACTGGCAAAACACCCTGCAGCAAACACCGCACACGGCCCCAAGATACATACTGAAAAAATTAAAATAAGTGAAATATTACGATCCATTGATTATAGGAGATGATGATTCCTCGACGACAATAGTTACTTTATTCTGATCGACTTTAACGATCCCTCTCTGTATATTAAATCTCTCTTCATCTATAAACAACGCACCTGAAATAAGCCGGCTTAAAATACGTTTGTGAAACGGTATTATCTCAAATACACCTTGCTCTCCAGGAACAATCACACTCTGTGCCTTCCCTTTAAAAATAATCTTTCTGGGTGTTAATACATCCACATCTAATTGCATTTTAACCTAGTTTTTTAAATAATACAAGACCCTATGATTTTTTATTCAGCCTTACTTTTATTTTCCTTGGAATCCGCCTCCGGAAATGCGGATTTCTTGGCCCCTGAAAGGCTATCTTTAGTAAGACGCGCCTGATGCTGCCACGTAAAAAACAACACCCCTGCCAAAAGGCCGCTAAATATAATAATAACGAATATTACTATCCAGGTCATGGTCTTTGAAGGAGAATCCGCCTTTATGTTGGCATCTGCCAACATACTAGGAGAAGGCGGCCCTCCGGCAGTAACAAGGATCTTCTCCATCTTAGCAATATCTTCATCTATATTTTCTATTGCAAGTAAATTCTGACGGTAAATACCAATGTGACTCTGACGGCTAACTGACTCATCAGCCTGTGTAGTTCCAATTTCACTTAAACGTTGAAAAATACTATTGGCTATCTCCTCAGCCTTCAGATAATACTCTGTGTCTTCAAGATTAGCTAGAATCGAGTCTGTGCGTTCCCTGAAATCAAGCAATTTAGCATCAGCTACAAGCCAGACATCTCTTACCTCGATTTCAAAGACTTTAACTTCTGAAGGTGACAGTTCCACCGTCTCTTTATACAAATAGAAGATAGATCTATCAGTATCATATTCTAAGTCCAAGCCAGCTGAATTTATAATATCATCGGGTTTTATCTCTATTGGTAAATACTTTTTAACCGGGGTAGTTTGTGTTTTTGTCTTTGATGGGTTAACTACAACAATCTTAAAGGTCACGCTTTCAGCGGCCTTTAGTTCTCCTGAGTTTATAAAACTCCACACTGAAAACACTAATAAACCCCACACTACATTTTTTAAAATTACCCGCATCTCTTTTTCCTCCTGTTTATTATAGTTGAATAATAACTTTTATACTAATATACCATATAATATACCCTATATACCACCTAAAGTGCAAAAAAAACTTGCCTTTTTTAAAAAGGCAAGTTTCTCTTTTGGAAATTTGGAAATTGGAAATTCGGGACACATCCCAATTTTCACGCGTAGCTACAAAGCTTGAAAATTGGGATGTGTCCCGAATTTCCCGAATTTCCCTTACGCGCATCCAGCATCAAACATTGAGATTCCATAAAATACCTTACTGCATTAGTACAATAGGATCTTCAATCCCGCCAATTTTACTTTCAAAAGTCTGCAACACTACATCAACTGTTCCATTTATCGCGTCTGTCTTATTGCGGATCTCTTTTACAGTAGGTGATTCTGTCAAGGCCTCTTCTAAGATTGTGCCCATATCATACCCTTCCTCACCAGCTAAGGCCTTTATCCTATCCGAGACCTCATTAATTGCATTAGTGATTACAGCAGTAGGACCTTCTTTCGACATAATCTCAGGCAAAGCATCTACGGAACTCTTAAGATTCTTTAGTGTGAGCGCAATATTTATACTATCACCGGAAATCAATACTGCCTCTAATGCCTTTATAGCCTCCAATGCCTTCTTGGCTGCACGTGATGCCTCTGGAGCTGCGGCTGCAAGTCCTGCTACTGTAGTAATACTCATGGATTCAACCATCCCTGAACCTACCAAGACTGTACCAGTCTGCTGTTCAGTGACCATGTAGGTATAGGCCTTACCAGCAGGGAAGTTTCCGTCAGCTTCAACCTTTGCTATATACATTCCCGGTGTATCCTGGGTCATAAGTAGCCCTTCTTCAATAGCATCTCCGTCCCAGGCATAAATATATACCTGCGGCAAGAGATTCGGCAACCCTATACATTGTAGAGTAATAGTATCTCCTGTTAATGCCGGATCAGGAAATACTGCAACACTCCACTCGTATTTTCCAACCATACCTGAACCAGTGACCAGTCCGCCTGTCTCTGATTCTTGGATAATGAAAGAGTATGCTTTACCTGCTTCAAAACTATCATCAGCTTCAAATTCATACACATAAACTCCGTCGCTACTCTCTTTCATTATACTACTATAGACAAGGTTACTATTAACATCGTAAATATCAATTACAGGGGCTAACCCAGGTTGACCTTGGCAGTTTATGGTTACGGTTTCATTGGTCAATACTGGATTAGGGGACACACTAGCACCCCACGAATATTTCAATGCAGTTTCCATAAGGGTTTCACCTGCTTCTACAGCCATATCAGCACCTTCCTGCAAGTCCTCAATCGCTGATTGTGTCCTTGTCTCAAAACTGGTCAGTGTCATATCAACCATTGCAATCATCTCATCAGTCTTAGAATCAATAAGGGCTGACTGTTCATTCATCTTTGTCTCAATAGTCTCAGTCTGTGCTGAAACTATATCTACGACTTCATCTGTCTTTTGATCAAGAAGGATAATCTGTTGATCCATAGAAGCCTGTATCTCGCCGCTAATCACTGACATTGGTTTATCTAACACATAGTCGATCTTATCGTCCATGTTTTCAAGAGAGTCTTCCATAGATGCCATGGCAGTAGGTATAGTAACAGTGAATGATACAGGCGTTGTGAAGTTACCTCCAGTACCAAGCACAATGTAAGTCTTTACAGTATATACCTTACCTGCCTGCAAGGTATCATAGGCAGTTCCTCCGGAAGTATGAGATGTCGGAGTCCAGGTCTGTGGGAAAAAACCAGCAAAATCAATAGGAGTCTGGATTTCACCTGTCTTATAAGTTGCGCAATCTGCTATATTCTCAAACTGGAAGCGTTCCACTTCTTGCTCTAAATCAGGATCCCAACTCGTACCAAGCCAGATATCAACAGTCGACGGTATATCTTCATAGAAGTAGTGCTTCTCAGGATCCCCTGCTTGCGGTGTATCTTCTTCCTGTACTAAGATTGTCTTTCTCTTGATCTGTTCAAATCCATCGTAAATCTTTACATCAACAACCAATGCCCCAGGAACCAATGAACCATCTCTTTCCAGCCATGAAGTTATATCCAATCTGTCAGTCTCTACATCATAAGAAAACTCTGAGTACGCCCTCCAGATATGTACAACCAATGTTTCCATAGTACGGAAAATCTTCCTGTCTCCCCATACTTTACCTTCTTCGTCCACTCCGGTAAAATATGTTACTTCAATTGGACCATAATCTTTGTGGGTGAAGGTTGCTGTCCAATTGTCAGCTGTAACATCATGGTTTTTGGGCGAACTAACACCTGTTGCGTCCCAGCCAGGCCATCCACTTGTTGAGACTTCACTTACTGTCAACCCATTTATATGCTGGTTCGTAATTAAATCTCGTATATCCCATGTAATCGTATAGTAATCTATCTTCATTGTAGTGGATACACCAGCTGGAAAACCTGGATCAACATATGGACCCTCTATAAATACGTCAGGGTCATTGTGGTCATATATACGGATCTTTACAGTATCTGAACGATCATTAGCAATCTTCCAGTCAAATGTACCAGTATTATCCCAGTCTAATGCCTGCTGCCCTAGATCATTTTTAATAAGAATCTGATTGTCAGGCACGCCGTCTGCCGGGTCTATATCCGCGAAATTATCTTTTGAATAGTATATATCTACTTTAGGTATAGTACCAAATGTTGTCCAGGTAACTTCACGTACTTCATTTGTAACCCAGCGACACTCATAGTCTAAAACTTCTGCCGGATCCCCGCCTTCTTTCAATGCTATGGCAGGAGAAGTAAGAGTGAAATCACCCTGAATCTTAAATTCGCCGGAATCGTCATTTACAATGCTCTCCAACAGAGTCCTTGCATCAGCTACTTTTATCACGCAGGTAGGTGAGATATAATCCTCTACTATCCATGTGAATGAATGCGTTGCACCCGGATTCTGAGGATCATATACACCGTTGGTTACGATACCTGTATTAGCAGTGCCAGGATCATTATCTTCATCTATAGGAACAAACGGGCCTCCTACACCGTTCTGCGATATGGTTATCTTCACCTGCGGCATTGTTCCGCCCCATTCCCATGTAATGTCGTGAGAACTGGCAACTGCCCATTTTTCATCTGCAACAGGTGCATGAGTTATTATATAACCTATTATCTCAAAACTTTGGCTTTCGCCTATAATATCTGTCTGATCACCTACTGGAGAGGTTCCGTCTCTTGCATCAGCTACTCTGATAATAACATTTGCACTCGCCTCATCAGGAACCGTCCATGTGAAAGTATGCTCTGCGCCTGGTCCGCCTGCGCCTGCGCCGTTAGTTACTAAGCCGGTATTTGCAGTACCAGGGTCATTGTCCTCGTCTACAGGATTAAAAGGCCCTGTAAGTCCATTGGTAGAATAAGTAATCTCAACTTCAGGAATAGTCCCTACCCAA
Organism: Candidatus Omnitrophota bacterium; assembly: GCA_018824145.1. Taxonomy (GTDB): domain Bacteria; phylum Omnitrophota; class Gorgyraeia; order Gorgyraeales; family Gorgyraeaceae; genus JAHJHC01. The sequence goes on from JAHJHC010000032.1 coordinate 16,494, forward strand.
TTCCATTTTATATCCTTATCCTGTCCTATTTCCCAAGAAGGACCTCCTACAGGTGCATTAATCGTAATCTCACCCATGATCCTGAATAAGCCTGATGTATCAACTGCATCTGAATCCAATGAACTTTCTACGCGCAGTTTTACAGTATCCCTGGCAATATCATCAGGTACTGTCCAGTCAAATGAACCTCCACTTGCTCCATTAGCCACTATACCAGTATCTGCAGTCTGAGGATCATTATCTTCATCTATAGGATCGAATGGTCCTGTATCACCGTTTAAAGAATATGTTATCTTTACATCCGTTACTGTACCGGTATTAGTCCAGGTAATTTGGTACGAATCACCAACAACCAGGTCCTGGCCCGTAATATTAGGATCTATTGTAAACTTGGCGCTGATCTTTGCATACGGTGCTGTAGTAAAGCTGTTTCGGTTCGGAAAACCAGTTTGCGCATTAACAGTATGAGGTGCAACACCATAACAATCTGAATCGTCATTGGATTCTACCTTGATCTTTAACTGGCTAGAAATGATATCAGGAACCTTTGGTACCCATAACCATTCTTCGTCTGTCGCAGGAGTTGAACTTCCTGATATAGCTGTCCATGAACTACCGCCGGTGAGAGAATAATACATAGTCACGTTGCCAAGAGTAGGCACTGTTGTATCTGTAATTGTCCACGTGATATATCTATTGGTATCATTAACAAACCACTGTTCATCACTCACTGGAGAAGTAACAATTATATCAGGCATAATTTTGAATGGACTAGCTGAATCCTTATAAGCATCTGTATCAGTCGGATCATCATAATTCGGATCTTCTACCCGCATTATGAGCCCCATGTTATCTGTAATCAACCTATAATCAAGCGTAGTAGGTATGGTCCAGTCATAAATGCCTGCAGTACCAGATGACGGTTGAACACCAATCACATACTTTATTGTAGGATTGGCTTGTAGATACACAGTGAGTTTTACTGCTTCCTGGGTCCTCGCTGTATCAGAATATGTTATACCTGTCTTAGTCCAGGAGATAGTCTCAGTATGTCCCAGAATCCATTTCTGTCCGCCATTAGGTGAAATACTAGTAAAGTTGACCCGGATAGTGAACGCATCAGAGATATCATAGACATCTGGATCATCATGTTTAGAGATACGGATTCTCATACTTTCAAATCCGACTGCCTCCGGCGGTATATTCCAGCCAAAATTACCTACGCTCCCGACAAATTGCTCGGACGAGGTTATAACCTTTATATCCGTCGGGTCCTGCGGATCGCCAGGATCAGTAAAGTCCGGATTATTATATGCATATTCTATTTTGACTTTATCAAAACTACTCGGGCCGTATCTCGTCCATTTGATAGTCCCCTGAGTACCAGCCTCCCAGACATATCCAGTCTCCGGTTCCTCAACCACAACCCTTGCCATAATCTTAAACGGATTATCTGTTACATCTTTGACATCCGGAAATGCTGTATTATGGTCTTTTACCCGTATAAGCACATTCTCTGCAGTTAAAGTTATTGGTATATCCCACGGATATTCTTTAGCACCGCTATTACTATAATTGGTTATTATATCTACCCAATCATTAGGATTGGATGGCGGTGTTGAACCAAGGTAATAAGCTATGTCTACATTAGTAATATTACCCTGCGAAGTCCATTTTACATAATGAGTTAAATCACATCCCCATTTTTCCATGTCAAGAAAATCAGGTGCTGTACCGCCATTGGGTTCAGTTACAGTAATTGTACCTTGTATAGTGAAGTCAACTGAAGTATCAAAACAATATGCAGAGTAAGTAGCATTCGCATCAGAGACACGGATCCTATAGGTATGTGTAAGGTCTATACTATTAGGGATCGGCCAATCATAACTATTAGTAGCATCATTGGTAATCCCTGATATAACTGTCCCTGGCCATGTGTCATACGGAGCATCTTTCTTATATTTAATATCTACTGAAGTTGCTATATCTTCAGAGGTCCAAGTTACAGCATGCGTATTACCGGCTATCCACGGCACTGTTCCGTCAGGAGTTAGTACAGTGATGTTATCTATTATCCAGAATGCTGTATCTGATTCATCCTTTACTAATTCTTGAGGATCGCTGGGATCCTTAAGCCGGATAAAGCAGTTAGTTGATCTACCTTTATCAGTAGGCACTGACCAGGAGTATTCTGTAGCACCTTCCACATAAGTCATATATTCATAATTTTCTTCTACGTCCCCTGTTGTAGATAAGTAAATATCCACTCTGGAAATCGGACCGATCATAGTCCATATAATCTTTGAATCCTGATCAAATTGACCTGCCTTCAATTTGCTGCTAGAGTCATTAGGCTGCGTTACTGTTAACTGTCCGTGTACAGTAAACGGAGCTGATTCAGTAGTAGCACTGGAATCCTGTGCGTCACTTATTTTAATCTGTGCCTCGTAACTTATTGCATTAGGAACTGTCCAAGGATATTGATTATTATTACTTATGGTTGAGCCGTCATTTACAAAATCAAAGTTATCCTGATCATCTAAGCGGTATCGTATATACACATTGAGAATGGTACCTTTTGTGGTCCATTCTATAGTCTTTGCACTATTAGCCAGCCACCTGTCAGTTGAAATTGGATGTAAGAATGTGAATCCGCCCCGCACAATGAACTCGGGTGAAAAACCTGTTACAAAAGATTTTTGATTCGTATCTTTTATCCTTATTATTGTATGCGTACTGGCTACAGTAGTTACTGAATTCCAAGTATATGTGTTTGCATCCTGAGATACTGCCAAAGAAGGTTCAATTTCTGTCCAGGGCCCGGATAGACCATTACTAGAAAATTCTATCTTAACATTAGTTATAGCGCCGGAAACCGTAAAGTTAATATCTTCCTGCTCCTGGCAAATCCACGGGTCTCCTGCTTGAGGCCGCGTAACTACTATATTAGCAATCTTAAAAACAGGCGAAGTATTTGTCACTTCATTATACAATTCATCTGTCACACGCACTACTACATTACTACTAATTGTAGGAGGTACGGTCCAGGGATAGGATTGGTCACTGGCAGTAATATCCGTATCAATGGTTATCCAATCTACGCCAGTACCTACACCGTCATAATCATAGTCTAATGTTACCTCAGGTATCGGCCCTGTTGTTGTCCAGGTAATATTCTTCTGCGCGCCGGAATCCCAAACCTGATCCAGCTGCGGGCTGGTAATCAAGAGCTTACCTCTTACGTAGAAAAAGTCTGAAACAGCCGCTATAGTAGGCTTTGTAGCGTCTGAATTAACTATCCTGACTTTCACTGAATCGCTTATGACGCTGGGAACGCTCCAGGTAGTTGAATTCTCTGTTAAATCCTCTCCGTCAGTAATATACTGATATGCACCGCCATTTATCGTAGGTTCTGACCACAATACGTCAACAAGTGGGATATTGCCTGTCTTGGTCCAGGAAATTGTCTTCTGATCCAATACATACCAGGTTTCTCCGCCTACTGGTGCACCAAGGACTATCTTACCTGTTATAGTGAAATTACCTGACTCATCTTTTACGTCATTAGGCTTGGTAGTATCTGCTATCCTGACATTGATCTCGTCAGACATCTGATCCGGGATCTTCCAGGTGAAACTACCGTCTGAGGCAGAAATATTACTTGCCTGGCCTACAGGATCAACCTGCGGGTCTTCCCCTGCTGCCCAACCTAGTACCCAGCCAAAATCTCCGCCAGCTACTGAATATTCAATATTTACATTATTTACAACGCCTGTTACTGTCCACTCTATATCGTGATTATCATTTACTACCCATGCATCACTGGTAGTAGGACTGTCAAGGGTTATCTTTGCCCTTACCTCAAACGAGTTAGATGTATGTTTTGCATCTGCGTTATCCGGATCACTGATCTTTACCAAACACGTAGTTGATGCAACATCACTCGGTACAGTCCATGAATAAGCACCTGAATTGGAAACAAACCCTGTACCGGGATTTCCAGCGCTTACATAGTCAATATTACGCCAAGCACCGCCATTATTGCTTGAGAATTCAAGTTTCGCAATAAGTATATCAGCTCCGTTTGGCGTCCAGGTTATGGTGCGACCTGAAGCGGAAATAACATAAGCTGGTATAGCGTCTAACACAAATCCGCCCCTGATCTTAAAGGGAACTGATTCGTCTTCTACTTTATCAACAGCTGTCTCAGTATCCTCATCTGTTATCTTGATCTTGACACTTTCAGATACGTGATCAGGTATTGATGACCAAGTATAGGATTGACCTGATGCTGCTACAGGCATATTTGAGGCATCTACCAGATCATATCCCTGGCCATAGTCATAGTAGATGTTTACGAGCCCTATACTTCCTGTATAGGACCAGGTGATGTTCTTATCTGTTGTCCCGACTTCCCAATTAGAATTTGAATCAGGTTTTACTACAGTTATGCTGCCTATAATGTCAAAACTCGGAGAATCGCCGTAAACACTGGAATTGACGTTATCAACTACTCTAACCACTACGTCATCACTTATGGCATCAGGAATATTATCCCATGTGTAATCACTGGTAGCATCTACATTACCGGATACATCCAGGTCTTCAAACGAGCCGCCGTCTACACTGTAGTATAACTTCACATAGCTAACCTGTTCAGAACCATTTAGGCTCCAGGAAATAGTGTGTCCATCTGAAAGGACCACTAAATTGCTGTCTTCTACAGGTTGTGAAACTGTTATTACAGGCCTTATAGAGAATGGATATGTTGATACGCTATAGACATCAGTGGCTGCACCAGTATGATGCAGAGTATCTGATACTTTTATATAGCAGTTTTCTGAATTTTCGTCTTCTACTGTCCATTGATATGTATTGGAGCCATCTCCGTAAGCACCTCCGCCGTCATGATCCAGTATAATATCAATGTAATTCCCACCAGCTGAGGTCTTATATTGTATATCTACATTAGTCACGTCACCTATAGCTGTCCATGTAATATTTTTACTTTGACCTTTAAGCCAAATCGGTTTTGGAGTTTGCGAATCAGGGGCAGTGACATCCAATGAACCTACGAATTTAATATTATAGGGAACTACTGCCTTCACATCAGAATCATATTCGTGGCTGATTCTGATCTTCACCTGATCATCTATGTCATTAGGCACGGTAAATGGATACACCCTTCTGACACCATGCGCAGAGTTAGCCACTGAAGTGAAATAATTAGTCTCCAGTTCATCCGCAAATGCATTTGTAGAGTATTCTATCTTAATCGGCCCGAATGTCCCTGTGGGTGTCCATTCAATATCATACGAAGTATTAACTGACCACATAAGACCGCTCTCTATAGGAGACTCCCAAACAATGTCACCTTCTATCTCAAACGCCTCTGAATCATCAGTTACTTCTGTATTATCCACATCAGTTATCCTTACTATAGCTGCCTTAGTATCATCAGTGATAGAATCAATCGCAGGGGCCCATAGATTATATGAACTAGACCCATACTCAAAATCCACTGTTGCTATATTTGTCCACGGTGCAGATCCGGTCTTGGAGAATTGAATTATCACATCACCCATATCTGCTGTCCCTAATGTAGTCCATTCTATAGTAAAGGCAGTTCCTACTGTCAATACATCCGTTGTCTCAGGTTCTGTAACAGTAATGCCGCTTTTCATCATGAAGCTATCAGACTCACCACATGCAGCTGCCAATGAAGCATCTGCTACCTTGATCATTGCCTGATCTTTAGTCAAAATATCTTCATCAGTAGGAATTGTCCAAGGATACGAAACAGGAGGCGTAGCAGTATATGAAGAGTTAATTACATATCCTCCGTACGGAGGATACGTTACTCCGTCGTCATTAGAATATACTATTTCGAATACATTAGGCGAACCTACTGTACCTATAAGACCTGTTACATTCCACTCAATAAGATTACCTGAAGTCCCAATAACCCATTTGTCATTTGAGTCAGGTGAAGTAACAGTTATTACTGCGCGTATCTCAAATGTAGCTGATAGGTCTACTGCTGCAGCATTGTCAGGATCACTAATTTTAAATTGGCAGGCAACAGACTTAACATCTGTAGGCACACTCCATGAACAGCTCTCTGAGTTTGTTACAAGACCCGTATGACCGGTGGGATTAGTCTTGTAGTCAATATCGTGCCATGTAGTACCGTCAAAAAATTCAAGTTTTGCAATAGGAATCTGTCCCTGCAGGTCATAATTTTCCCATTTAATAGTATATGGATCACCTGCTGAAAGCGTTGTAGGAAGCAGAGCATCATTGATGTCAAAGTTTCCTGCAATATGGAATGTCGGGGACTCGTATTTCGTATATGTTTGACGATCCGTATCAACATCCTGGATCATAATCTGAGTAGTTAGAGTAATATGAGGTCCGACACCGTCTATACCAGCATCCGGATCATCAAATGTCCACGTATCAGGAGAACCTGGTACAGTACTCTCAGTCTTAAGGTATTGATAGCCCTCACCGTCATCATAATCTATAAGTATATCCACACTGGTCAATTGATTACCGTATGCTGTCCAGTTAACTGTCTTATTAGTCTCTCCTACAAACCAGTTAGCATCCTGGGCAGGAGATAAACCATAGACAATCCTTCCAAGTACGCGGAACGGAGATGAATCTCCGTATACCTTGTCCTCGAATCCAGTATCTTTATCTCTTACTCTTATCACTGCCTGGTTATAGCTTAATTGCAGCGGGGCAGTTATAGCTGAACAGGTTTCTTCGGTATTAACATTATCCAAAAGCAATGTACCGGGAAGCCCGCCTGTTCCTGTAGATGAATAGTAGATCTGCACAGTAGATATAAGATTATCGTCGGATATAATATCTTCTGTCCAGGTCACTGTCTGATTCTCTAATCCAGCCCTCCATATAGGCGGATTAGAACCTTCGTCACCAGCTGAAGGAGTAATGGTTACTCCGCTTATTGTCGGGTATGCACTGAATGTACCTGCTGATTCACCTTCTGCCTTTGGCGAAGTCTGTGCGTCTCTTATCCGAATCGTGCAATTGTTGCTTTTAACATCAGGTATTTGTGGTACGTTATAGGTCTCTATATTACCGTCTCCTACTGTGGCTGTGCCGCCCACAGCTAAATTATGCTCTGTTGTTCCATCATAGAGATAGATATATACTGTACTCATGGTATCTCCATAAGCACGCCATTTGACCTGTCTATTTGTATCTCCTACATTCCAGTCTATATCAAACGGCGCATAGTCTACTGTCGGAGTAAGTACAGTTATCTTACCTCGTATGTACATTGCGACTGAGGCAGCGCTTATTACACTGCTATAATCTGTCTCATTCGCATCTCTCACCTTAAATTTAGTCGTATCCGTAAGATCAGCTGTTACCGGTATGGTCCACTGGTAAGTACCGCTTCCTACTGGGGTTGCAACTCCATTAAATGCACTTACATTAAACGGATCCAGATTTGTATCAACTGTATATTCATCTCCTGTAAAATTCCCTGAAGGAGATGCAATGATCTTTACCTTATTTATCTCACCATGGTTTACATCCCATGATATGGCCTTTTGTTCTGTTATCCTCCAGGTAGTTGTCGTAGCAGGTGCGGTTAAGGTAAGAGCACCTCTTACCTTAAAGGCATCGCTTAGTACAAATGTCCCGTCAGTACCGGACTTTTCATAATTTGTATCTTCTATTAAAATCTTATAGTTTGGTATAAGTGGTGTTTCTGGAATTATCCATGCTGAGGCAAGTGACTGCTGTAAAGCCGCAGTTGTTGAAAATGTGCGGTCAGCAACTATTACATTCGAGAAGGTCACACCGTCTGTCGCATATTTTACACTCACTGCATTTATACGGCCATCCCTCTGCCAGGTTATCTGCGTACTATCTCTACCTACAAATCCACTGGCTAATGTACCTGCAGTCGGAGTAATTATAGTCAGCTGTCCTTTTACTATGAAATCCAATGATTCATCTACGACATATGTGCCGAATGTTGAGGTATCTTCTATCTTTATAAGTGAATCATCACCAGCATCCACCCTTGTTATATAATCCCCTGTTGCTGGATTTGTCGGGATAGTCCAATCGTATGAACCCTGGTTCGGAATAGTATCATCACCATCTGCATCACCGTCACCATCATCATCTTCAGCAGCCATTGAAGCAACTAGCTCTGTCCAGCCACCCCCTGTGTCTCTGGAATATGATATCTTTACATTAGTTACAGGACCGTACACATCCCATGAAACAGTATTTGCTGTTGCGCCGTCTGCTGTCCAAATATCACCTTGACTAGGTGCAGTAACTTCTACATTACCGCATATCACAAATTCATTCGATTCTTTTGCTGTACTCGGTTGAAGCGGCGTACTTGCTGTAATCCTGAACTTTATATCTTCTGCAGCAAGATTTAAAGGTATTGGATTATCATGTGCACCAGTCGTATCCCATGTATATGTGTTCTCATTAGCTACTCCTGAACCATGTTTATTGTTAGCAACTCCATCCTTTATCAATAACCATTCTCCACTGGCACCTGAATCTTTATTCCAGTATTCCAGTTTTACCGCGGAAACACTGTCACCGATTGTATTCCATTTGATTACAAAGGACGGCGTCAATGAATCTACATGGAAAGGCTCTCCTCCTGTTGGATATGCGAATGTAAAGGAAGAAGTTATCTTAAATGCATCTGATGTAGTAGTAGTTGCATCTTCATAAGCGCTGTCACCATCCTGGATCCTTACCTGTACATTGTTTCCAACTTCATTAGGAACGCCATCCGGATCCCATACGCCACCAGCTGATGCAGGATTATATCCTGCTACGCCGTCATCTACGTCAACATTCGCTTTTAAAAGCACTTCAGGATCGCCTGTGCCATAACCGTCATAATCAATATATATATCTACTGCTGTTAGATTTCCGTCATAGTGCCACTTTATAAGCTTATCAGTCGCACCTACAGGCCAGTTATGAGCACTATCAGGTTCATCTATATAAATCTTACCTGCTACCCTGAAATTAGTAGCTGTCATTGCATTTATATAATCATCAAAATTAGAGTCCGCATCCCTGACTGCGATACGTCCCTGGGTGGTTTTATTAGTCGCTACTGTAATAGTATTACAGCTGCCCTGGGCTGTAGACCAGTTATCTACTATAGGTGTATCAGTTTCAAAGTTAAATCCGCCTGTTCCAGTAGCACTGTAATATATATCTACTGTTGTGAGCTTTGAACTTGTCTCTGTCCAGGTAACTGTCTGGTTCTCGGAATCAGATACCCATACTCCGGCTATATTAGGTGGATTCGTCGGTGTTATTGCTACACTACTGATAGTCGGATACGCACTAAATGTACCTGACTCTCCTTCTGCATTAGGCGAAACAGCAGCATCTCTTATTCGAATCGTACAATTATGGCTCTTTACATCCGGGACTGAAGGTACATTATAAGTCTCTATGTTGCCGTTTCCAACAGTAGATGTACCGCCTACAGCTAAATCATACTCGGTAGTCCCATCATATAGATAAATATATACTGTACTCATGGTATCCCCATACGAACGGAACTGTACCTGTTTATCAGCCTCTCCTACCTTCCAGTCCACACCAAACGGTGCATAATCTACGGAAGGTGTAAGTACAGTTATCTTACCTCGTATATACATTACTACTGATGCAGTACTTATTACGTCTGCAAAGTCTGTCTCATTGGCATCCCGAACTTTGAATTTAGTCGTATCAGTAAGGTCAGCTGTTACAGGTATTGTCCATGGGTAACTACCGCTTCCTACAGGAGTAGCTGCTGCACTAAATGCACTTACGTTAAATGGGTCAAGATTTGTATCAACCGTATATTCGTCCCCTGTGAAATTGCCGGAAGGAGATGCAATGATCTTTACCTTATTTATCTGGCCATGGTCCACATCCCAGGATATGGTCTTCTGTTCAGTTATCCTCCAGGTAGTTGTAGTTGAAGGAGCGGTTATAGAAAGCGCACCTTTTACTGTGAATGTATTACTTAATATATAGGTACCGTCTGTGCCTGATTTTTCATAATTTGTATCTTCTATTAAAATCTTATAATTAGGTGTAAGCGGGGTCTCGGGTACTATCCATGCTGAGGCAAGTGATTGCTGTGTAGCTGCAGTAGTGGCAAATGTCCGGTCAGCTGCTATCACATTGGAGAAAGTAACCCCGTCTGTTGCATACTTTACATTAACTGCATTGATACGGCCATCTCTTTGCCATGTAATCTGTGTCGAGTCTCTTCCTACAAACCCGCTAGCCAGTGTACCTGCTGTAGGCGCAATTATCGTCAGCTGTCCTTTTACTATAAAATCTAACGACTCATCATTGACGTACGTGCCATAAGTAGCAGATGCATCTTCGACCTTTATATATGAAACATCAGCTGCATCTACTCTCGTAATAAAGTCTCCTGAAGCAGGATTAACAGGGATGGTCCACTGGTATGCGCCTTTATTTGCCTGAGCATCTCCTGCCTCTGCTAACTGGGTCGGTACTATTACTGTATAACCAACGCCGCTATCTCTGGAATACGATATTTTAGCATTAGTTACAGGTCCGTATACATCCCATGAAATCGTATTTGCTGTTGCACCATCTGCTACCCAAATCTCACCCTGTTCCGGCGCAGTCACATCCAAAGTCCCGCAAATAACGAATTCCTCTGACTCTAATTCCGTAGCAGGATGATTGGGTACGACTGATGTAATCCTGAATTTAATGTCAGTCGCAGCATAATTTACAGGAAGAGGTGTCGAAGAAGCAGGGCCCCAATCATATGTATTGACCTGAACACCATCGCCATAGTTATTATCGACATTCCCGTCTATAAGCGTCCAGCCATTTACGTTGTGATAATATTCAAGTTTTACCTTGGATACGTCAGACCCTGTTGTCTTCCATTGAATCTGTAACGGGCTCGGGCTGGTATCATCATCTATATGGAATGTCTCTCCGCCTAACGGATAAGCAAATTCAAATGAACCAATAATATTAAATGCAGGCGAAAGGTATTGTGTATAAGCCTTTCGGTCTGTATCAACATCTTCTATCCTTACTGTAACATTTTCCGCAGCATAGTCACCCACGCCATCTACACCCGTATCTATATCATCATAAGTCCATGAATCAGGAGATTCAGGGACAGTATCTTCTGTCTTCTGATAGATATAGCTGCTCCCATAATCAATATAGATATCCACCTGAGTAAGCTGATCTCCATATGCTGTCCAGTTAATTAATTTATCCACAGCTCCTATTCCCCAGTTGGCACCTAGAGAAGGAGATGCACCATAAACTACCCGGCCTAAGACACTGAACACCTCTGTAGAATCTCCGTATACCTTATTTTCAAAACCTGTGTCATTATCCTGGACACGGATCTTTGCACTCTGAAAACTCAAGTTTGTCGGAGCAGTAATAGTCGCACAGCTCTCATGCGTCAAGACATCTTCTTTGATTGTTACAGCATCAGCAAATGTCCCTGCCTTACTGTATACAATATCAACTGTGTCTACTAGGGTATCATCTGATATATCATTTTCTGTCCACGTTACTGTCTGGTTGGCTAATTTAGCCCTCCATATAGTATGGTCTTTAGCTTCGTCGCCGACTGAAGGAACTATATCTACATTAGTTATTGTAGGATACACATAAAATGTCCCTGAAGTCTCTGAAATCGTCGGATTTGAAGTAGCATTTTTTATACGGATCTGACATGCATTGCTCTTCATGTCAGGGATCTTGCCGTGAACATCCCAATTTGCTACACTCCAGGTCTTATTATCACCATCACCGCAGGCAGTTCCTCCTGCACCATTAATGCTCAATAACCACTGGTTACCGTCATAAAAATCTATCCATACAGTGGATATAGCACCATAGGCATTCCATGTTATAAGTCTTCCTGTATCCTTTACATTCCAGTCCACGCCTGGTGTCTGAACACTAATCTTGCCTCTTATAGTAACATCAGCGCCTGATGTAGATGCTACATCATCATAATCAGTCTCGTTATAATCCTTTACCCTGATCCTTGCGATCGTACTGAGAGGTGTATCTCTCTGTATATCCCAGTCATAGAATCCCTTTGCAACAGGAGAAGTATCTTTATCAAACGCTATTTCATTATCAGCCTGCGTCTGGCCTATAATAAGATACTCGTCCCCGCCAAATGCACCTGAAGGCGATATCTCGATCTTGACAAATGCAATATTTCCATGCTGGACATCCCATCTGATCCTCTTATCCTGATCAGTTATGTACCAGGTCGGCTGCTGCAGGTCAGGATCTGTTATCTTAACTTTTCCTTTTATCTTGAATGGCGGAGATTCGGAATCTATATCCGCATTATTCTTATCCTGGCATTTTATCTTGTAGCTGGTGCCTATAAACTCAGGCGGAGACCAGCTTGTAATATGCTCTGTCTCTGCACCGACAAAATCTATTACTCCATTTGTCCCAAGGTCAGTCATGAGGTCCCAGCTGTCTCCATCCCATAAGTATAGTTTCACGCCTTCTATATTTCCGTATCTTTTGAATTTAATGTTCTTGGCAATACCTGCTTCATATACATTGTACCCTTCGGTCCCATCATCAGGCCATAGCATCTCTACAGAACCCCTTGTCGTAAACTGGTCTGATAGAATTGCCAAAGTGTATGTCTCACGGTCTTTATCCACGACCTTTATCTCTGCTGTAGGTGAAAGCACTACCTCTTCGTCAATATACCAGCCCCATGTCCCGTTTAATCCGTCTCCACCATGTGAAGGTACGGTCTCAGCATCGTTAAGTAAATCCCATGCAGTCTGGTCGTCTGGCCTATAATATATATTCACATTCGGGAAAGTGCCCCATTTCTGCCATTCAATAGTCTCTGTATCATTAGCTTCCCATGAATCATTGCTGTCAGGTTGCAAAACCTTACATTTTGGGGCAATAGTAAAGTTAGCTGCAGATATTCCTTGAGCAGCAGAATTATCCGGGTCTGTAATTTTAATCTTACAAAGCTGTGACATAACTGTCGCAGGAGATGTCCAGGAGTAGCTTTCGTTATTAGAGACAAGGGTAGTTGTATCTGCTTCAAGATTATTAACTATGTTATACCAATTAGTGCCGTTCGTTGTGTATTGCATCAATACATCGCTTATCAATGTCCCTGTCTTAGCCCAGGTAACTATCGCAGCCCTGTTAGAGACAACAACTGTATCTTCCGGGTCAACAGCAGTAACAGCTATAGTCTCGAATTTTCCTGCGATATGGAATGTTACAGAGTTATATTGAGTCAGAGGTCCTCTATCAGTATCATTATCCTGTAGTCTTATCTGGGCGCTTTCTGTAACATTATCTCCGACAGTGCCGCTCCCTTCAGGGTCTTCAAATGTCCATGGGCTTGAATTCGCGGCTATAGTAGTAATGTAGTTGAAGCCGGCCCCGTCATCATAATCTGCATAAACATCTAACTGGGTAATTTCTGTTCCAAAAGCTGACCATATTACCTGACGGCTGTCATCTCCGATAAACCAGTCAGCATCCAGTGAAGGAGATGCACCGTATTGTATTCTACCAAGCATCCTGAATGCAGATGAATCTGCGTATATCTTATCCTGGAAATCTGTATCTGCGTCTCTTACCCGTACTATCGCAGAATCAAAACTCAAGGCAGCTGGAGCAGTAATAGTATTGCATATTTCATGGGTAGTTACAGCCCCGCCTGTATTAAGCGCTGTATCAGGTGTCCCGCCTGTTGCAGTGTATAGAATCTGAACTTCACTTATAAGGCCTGGAGTAGCTATGTCATTCTCTGTCCAGGTCACTGTCTGACTCCCTAATCCTGCTCTCCATATAGGAGGATTAGAGCCTTCATCTCCTGTTGAAGGTGTAATCGTTACGCCTGTTATAGTAGGATATACACTAAATGTGCCTTGAGATTCGCCTGATACAGTAGGTGAAGATTCTGCGTTTCGTACCCGTATCGTACAGTTAATGCTTTTTACATCAGGTACCTGCGGTACGTTATAGGTCTCCTCATTACCGTCTCCGTTAGTTGATATCCCGCCTACAGCAAGGTCATGCTCTGCTGCGCCGTCATACAGATAGATATATACTGTCCCCATGGTGTCGCCGTATGTTGTGAATTTAACCTGTTTATCAGAATCCCCGGGATGCCAGTCCGTAGAAGGCAGATAATCAACCGTGGGGGTTTTAACTGCAATTTTTCCCCTGATTAATATAGCTGGAGATGCAGCAGTTATTACAGTCGGAAAGTCTGTCTCATTGTCATCTCTGACCTTAAATTTAGTTGTATCACTTAGCACTGCTGTCACAGGGACAGTCCAACTATAACTTCCGCTTCCTACAGGAGTTGCCACTCCATTAAATGCACTTACATTAAAAGGATTCAGGTTTGTATCTACTACATATTCATCTCCCGTAAAGTTCCCTGATGGTGAAGCTATGATTTCCACTTTACTTATCTCACCATGATTTACATCCCAGGATATGGTTTTATTTGTATCTGTTATGTTCCAGGTATCAGTCGAAGATGGGGCTGTTAATGTAAGTTGTCCTTTTACTCTAAAATTACCGCTTTCTACAAATGTTCCGTCTGCGCCTGATTTTTCATAATTCGTATCTTCCACCAGTATATTATAACTTATACTTAGCGGGGTCTCCGGGACTATCCATGCTGATGCAAGTGACTGTTGTGTAGCTGCGGTAGTGGCAAACGTCCTATCAGCTGTAATCACGTTCGAGAAAGTTACCCCGTCTGTTGCGTATTTCACATTAACAGCATTGATCCTTCCGTCTCTTTCCCAGGTTATCTGGGTCGAGGCTCTTCCTGTAAATCCATTAGCGAATGTAGCTGCAGAAGGTGTTATTATCCTTAACTGTCCCTTTACTATAAAGTCAAGGGATTCGTCAGTTACATATGTACCGAATGTAGAAGTGTCTTCTACTGTTATATATGAATCATCTCCTGCATCCACCCTTGTTATATAATCTCCTGTAGCTGGATTCGTCGGTATGGTCCAATCATATGAACCTTTGTTCGGAATAGTGTCATCTTCATCTGCATCTCCATCACCATCATCATCTTCAGCTGCCATTGTAGAAACCAACTCTACATATCCTACACCACTATCTCTGGAATATAATATCTTTACGTTAGTTACAGGTCCAAAAACATCCCATGATATGGTATTTGCTGTTGCACCATCTGCTGTCCAAATCAACCCTTGAGTAGGAGCTGTAATAGCAATATTTCCACAAATCACAAATTCATTCGATAACTTTGCTGTCGACGGCTGGTCAGGTGTGCTTGACGTAATCCTGAATTTTATATCCTCTGCTGCCAAGTTCAATGGTAATAAATTATCATGTGCCCCGACTCTATCCCAGGTATATGTGTTTTCATTAGCTACACCAGACCCGTGTTTATTATTGGCTATACCGCTCTTTATCAATAACCATTCACCGGATGCACCTGAATCTTTATTCCAGTATTCTAATTTCACTGCAGAAACATTATCACCTATGGTATTCCACCTGATTTGAATACTCGGAGTGGTTGATGCAACATGGAATGTCTCTCCGCCTACAGGATACGCAAACGTAAATGAGGCAGTTATCTTAAATGCCTCAGATGTTGTAGTAGTTACGGATTCATAGTTACTGTCAGCATCCTGGAGCCTTATCTGTACATTATTCCCAATCTCATTAGGAACTCCATTCGGATCCCATGCTCCGCCAGCAGATGCTGGGTTGTAGCCTGCGCTTCCCTGGGTTGCGTCAACATTTGCCTTTAAAAGTACTTCGGGATCTCCGGTCCCATAACCGTCATAGTCTATATATATATCCACTGCGCTTATATCCCCGTCATAATGCCACTTGATCAGCTTATCAGTTGCACCTACCTGCCAGTTATGTGTATCATCAGGCTCATCTATGAATATCTCACCACAAACCTTGAAATTTGCAGGTATCATGGCATTTATATAATCATCAAAATTAGAATCTGCATCCCGGACTGCAATACGGCCTTGCAGGGTCCTTTCTGTCGGTACAGTTATTGTTGCGCAACTTCCTTGAGCAGTACTCCAATTATCCACTATCGGAGTATCAGTTTCAAAATTAAACCCTCCTGTTCCTGTAGATGAATAATATATATCTACTGTCGTAAGTTCAGCACTCGTCTCTGTCCACGTCACTGTCTGATCAGCTGCCTCAGCTATCCATACACCTGCTGTATTAGGCGGATCCGTCGGGGTTATTGCTACATTTGATATAACTGGATATGTGCTGAATGTACCACCTGACTCGCCTTCTGCAGTCGGAGAAGATTCTGCATTCCTCACCCGAATCGTACAGTTATGGCTCTTTACATCAGGAACTGTAAATTCACCGCTGCCGCCAAATGTCTCTTCACTTCCATTGCCGTTCGTTGCTATACCGCTACCTCCATCTATCTGATGCTCTGCTACTCCGTCATATAAATAGACATATACTGTACTCATGGTATCGCCGTATGTTGTGAATTTTACCTGTTTATCTGTATCCCCTACGTTCCAGTCATCACTGGGCAAATAATCTACTGTAGGTGTCTTTACTGTAATTTTACCTCTAATATACATTGCTACTGACGCTGCGCTTATTACATCAGCATAATCTGTCTCGTTCATATCCCTTACCTTGAATTTAGTAGTATCACTCAGGACCGCTGTAACTGGTATGGTCCACTGATAACTTCCGCTTCCTACAGGAGTTGCTGCTGCACTGAACGCACTTACGCTAAATGGATTCAAGTTTGTATCAACTACATATTCATCCCCTGTGAAATTACCTGATGGAGATGCAATAATCTTGACCTTACTTATCTCACCATGAGCTACATTCCAGGATATAGTCTTATTTGTATCTGTTATATTCCATGTAGTAGTTGATGATGGGGCTGTAAGTGTAAGCGCACCTTTTACTGTAAAAGGATTACTTAGTACATACGTTCCTGATGTGCCTGACTTTTCGTAATTCGTATCTTCGATGAGTATCTTATAGTCCGGGGTTAAAGGTGTCTCTGGAATAATCCAATCTGAAGCAAGTGACTGTTGAGTAGCTGCAGTAGTCGCAAATATACGGTCACTGACTAATGAATTGGAGAAAGTTACTCCGTCTGTTGCGTATTTTACATTTACTGCATTGATCCTTCCGTCTCTTTCCCATGTAACAGGGGTTGTTTCTCTTCCTACAAAACCATCAGCTAATGTGGCCACAGACGGCGCTATTATCCTTAACTGTCCTTTTACTATAAAGTCAAGGGATTCATGGCTGACATACTGTCCGAAGGTTGAAGCATCTTCTACCTTTATATATGAACTCTCAGATGCATCTACCCTTGTTATATAATCACCTAATGAAGGATCTGTTGGTATAGTCCACTGGTACGCTCCTTTATTTGCAGCTGCATCTCCTGCTTCAGCTGACATTGACGAAACCAACTCTACATAATTTGACTTACTGTCTCTTGAATAAGCTATCTTTACATTAGTCACAGGTCCGTATACATTCCATGATACGGTATTAGCTGTTGTGCCGTCTGCAACCAATGTCAATCCCTGGGTAGGAGCAGTAACTGCGATATTTCCGCAGATTACAAATTCATTCGATACCTTTGCTGTTGAAGGTTGCAGTGGAGTACTCGACGTAATCCTGAACTTTATATCTTCTGCAGCCAGATTCAGAGGCAGCAGATTATCATGCGCACCAACTGTATCCCATGTATATGTATTTTCATTAGCAACTCCTGAGCCGTGTTTATTATTGGCAACTCCATTCTTTATCAACAGCCATTCACCTGATGTCCCTGAATCCTTATTCCAGTATTCGAGTTTTACTGCAGAAACACTATCACCTATAGTATTCCATTTAATTACAAAGGATGGCGTCAATGAAGTAACATGAAACTCCTCACTGCCTACAGGATACGCAAATGTAAATGAGGCTGTTATTTTAAATGCCTCTGATGTAGTAGTAGTTGCATCATCATAATTATCATTGGCATCTTGGATCCTTATCTGTACATTATTCCCGACTTCATTAGGAACACCAGCCGGATCCCATGCCCCACCAGCAGATGCTGGATTATATCCTGCTACTCCGTCATCTACGTCAACATTGGCTTTTAAGAGCACCTCACTTGTTCCGGTGCCATAACCGTCATAATCTATATATATATCTACAGCACTTACATCTCCGTCATAATGCCACTTGATCAGCTTATCAGTTGCACCTACCTGCCAATTATGTGTATCATCAGGCTCGTCTATATATATCTTACCAGCTACCCTGAAGTCTGTCTGCATCATGGCATTTACATCATCATCAAAGTTGGAATCTGCATCCCGGACCGCGATACGTCCCTGCAGGGTCCTTGTTGAAGGTACTGTTATTGTGGCGCAGCTTCCTTGAGCAGTAGACCAATCATCCATTATCGGCGTATCTGTCCCAAAGTTAAAACCTCCTGAACCTGTTGAACTATAGTAAATATCTACTGTATCAACCTGTGCGCTTGTATCCGTCCATGTAACTTCCTGGTTAGTAGCACCTGTTATCCATACGTTTGCTACATCCGGTGGATCTGTAGGAGTTATTGCGACATTTGATAAAACAGGGTATGCGCTGAATGCACCTGATTCTCCTTCTACATCAGCATCGACTCTTATCACTGTATCCCTTACCCTGACTGTACAGGCATTGCTCTTTACATCAGGAACTGACGACGGTAGAGTAAAGTCCTGCGGGTTGCCATTACCTGCTGTTGCTACACCGCCGCTGTCTAATTGATGCTCGACTCCGTCATCACCGTCATAGAGAAATACATATACAGTGCCTAAAGCACTTCCATAGGCAGAGAATTTTACTATCTTACCTGTATCTCCGACTTTCCAGTCAACGAACGGAGAGTAATCTACTGTAGGTGTCTGGACTAGAATATTAGCCCTCATATCCATGGCAGCTGAGGCATTGCTCTTTATATCTGTAAAACTTGCATTGTCATGCACTACCTTGAATTTTATGGTATCCACAAGGGGTGTACTAATAGGGATAGTCCAAGGATAGTTTCCGCTTCCTACCTTTGAAGGCAATAAACCTGTATTGAACGCCTCTACATTGAATGGATTAAGGCCTGTCACAACATCATATTCGTCTCCTGAGAAATTTCCGGAAGGAGACGCAATTATTTTTACATAATCCAATTGCCCGTGGTCTACCTCCCAGGATATGGTCTTTTCCTCTGTTATCCTCCATGTAGCTGTAGCTGTAGGGGCAGTAAGGGTAAGTGCGCCTTTGATCCTGAAAGCATCACTTGGGACAAATGTTCCGTCTGTGCCTGACTTTTCATAATTTGCGTCTTCAATCAGTAATATATACTCGTCAGTTACCGGGGTCTCCGGTACCTGCCATTGGCTCGCTGTGGATTGTTGTGTAGAATTTATAGTCGCAAATGTGCGGTCTTGAGCTATTACATTGGAATAATTATCAACACCATTATTTGTAGAGTATTTTACGTTTACTGCATAGATACGTCCGTCTCTTTCCCATGTTATAGTATTGGAACTCGCACAGTTTAAACCTGCCGAAAGCGCGCCTACAGTAGGTGCTATCAGCCTTAATTGACCTTTTACCATAAAGTCAAGAGATTCATCTGTGGCATATGTATCAAACGGAGCTACTGCATCAGATACCTTTATAAGTGAACCATGAGCGGCATCTACTCTGGTAATAAAGTCGCCTTGTGCTGGGTCTGTTGGGATAGTCCATTGATATGCGCCTTTATTTGCTGCTGCATCTCCTGCTTCTCCTGACTGCTCAGTGAGCTCCACATAAGATTCACTTACGTCTCTGGTGTAGAATACCTTTACGTTGCCCACAGGTCCGAAAACATTCCATGACACTGTATTAGCTGTTGTACCATCCGCAACCCACGTTACACCTTGTGTAGGGGCAGTAACTTCTATATCTCCGCATAGCACAATAGTAGCTGATTCCAATTCTGTATCTGGCTGGTTCGGAGTTACGGCTGTAATCCTGAATTTAACATTTGTCGCAGCAAGGTTTACTGGAAGCGGCCCTGTTGAATCAGCATCCCATGTATAACTATTTTCAGTGTCTCCCCAGCTATTGTTGGCAAGGCTGGGTTCTATGGGAGTCCATCCATTAACATTATGGAAATACTCGAGTTTCACTGCGGTTATATTCGTACCGCTGGTCTTCCATTTTATGAGGTACCCAGTAGGATCTGTATCATCATCAATGTGATGAACTTCTCCTACTGCAGCGGGTTTTGTAAACTCAAATCCGCCAAGTATAGGGAAAGGATCTGATGTATCAGTTGTTACAGTATATGCATCAACATCATCTATTTTAATCTTTACATTGTTTCCAACATAATCACCTATACCTTCGTCAGTCGGATCTCCGGGATCTTCCCATGTCCAGCTATTATACCCGCTTGAACACGCAATCGTAGTAAGTGTCTCATCCATAGTGCCATCACCATTATAGTCAGCATAAATCTTTGCATCCCCTATAGTACCTTTAACATTCCATTCAATCAGACGGGTCGTATCCCCTACTGTCCAGTCCAAACACGTGTCATCAGGCTTAGAAATAACGATCTCACCTATGACGTCAAATGGATTTGATTCTCCATAGACAATGCCAGTATAATCTACAGGAGAAGTCTGGGCATCCTCTATACGAATATTCGCGCTGTTTGTAAGGGTTGCAGGAAGCACTACAGTGGAGGTATATGATAAACTGGCTGGAGGAATACCTGTCTTATCTATATTAGATGCAAGGGTCTTTGGATATCCTGCGCCTGAATTACCATCTTCCAGAATTATATTAATGTTCGTGGTCGGAGCAGCTATTGCACTCCATTCAATAAGATTACTATTACTTTCAGCTATCCACGCCTGTGAAGGTGTAGTAACTGTTATTTTTGGCTTTAATGTAAAAAAGGTTGTTTCTACATCGATATCATTATTCTGGTTCGATATAACACGGATCTTACATTGCTCACTTCTCTGCTGTTGTTTTGTATCTGCAGCATGCCATAAATAAGTATTGGTGCCTGACTTAAGGCCTGCTGGATTATTATCATGTCCGTCATATGCATTATCGATCGTAGTGTATCCTGTACCTTCAACATAAAGTTCGATCTTTACAGTTGACATAATACCAGTTGCTTCCCAAGTAACATTATGGTCTTCTCCAACATACCATGTCCCAGGTGTAGTGATCGAGGTAAGGTCTCCTTTAATAATAAATGTATCACTTTCATCCTGCAGTTCATATGGAGCGCCCAGGCCATCATAATTTATTGCAGTGGTACGGATCTTACACAAGTTATAAATCTTATCGGGGACTGTCCAGCTTAGAGTAACTCCAGTTTCACCGGATGCTCCTGGAGTCCGTGAATCAGGAAGGCCTGATCCTCCTGCATTGTCCAGCCAGTCACTTCCGTCCCATAATTCAAATTTAAGATTCCCTGTATCTCCGTACTTCTTCCATTTTACTGTAACACTGTCTCCAACAGTCATCTCCTGATCCAACACAGGCTGCATCATCTCTAATTGGCCGACAACAATATTTGCCTCACCTACAGCAGTTTCTGCATACACATCCTGTCCATCAAGGGCATCTTCAACTCGGAAAAGCACCTTATTGTCCATAGCTGGATTTGTTATATCAGAATCTATAGCAGTATAATCTGTAGAAGTTACGCCTCCTGCTAAATCACTGCCGATCTGTGTCCACTGTGTATCACCGATATTCTTATAAAATGCCTTTAAATTAGTAAAACTACCGACATTCGACCAATTAATAGTATGTACTCCTGATCCTATTGTTATGGTCTCATTCTTTGTACTGGGATCCCCAGGCGGCTGGTCAAATAAAATATTTCCTTTAAAGGCATGTGTAGGAGAACCAGCCATTATAGGCCCGAATATATCAAATTCGTGGTTCATCTCTCCTACTCTGATCTTCACTTCAGGCGCAGTACTTTCAGGGATATTAACAGTATAAGGCGTCCCAGGGACATTTGTGCAATAATCAGGGGCAATTTCAGTGGCTCCGGAGAATGCTACCCATGAACCATCAGGATAACTTGCTCCTGAGTTTGTATTATACATAATCTTTACATTCCCTACGTCACCCTTTACATTCCACTCTATGTCTCCTGTACTCAAGACATTGTATCCCTGATTAGTTAGAGGGCTGTCAATAACGATTTTACCTCCTATACTAAAAGTCGGAGATATAGAAACAACATCCGTATCTTCATATTTCACCTGCTCATCATCTTCTTCCACTCTTACCAGCTTGATCTTCGCATTATTATGCGCAACAGTATTAGTCTCAGGGATCGTCCATAAAGAACCACTGGCTGTAGACGCCCATGTTGGCTGTTCATACCAATTGGTTCCATCAGGTGTAGAATAGAGTCTCACCCAGCCAATTAAACCTGTTGTGGTCCAGGTAATGGCTTTACTTTGTTCTATAATCCACAGGTCGCCGATACCAGGCGGAGTCCCTATAAAAATCCTTGGTTTTATCTCAAAGTCATACAGAGATTCATCTGATACAGAGGTATCATTATGGTCTCTTACACGCACTCCGGCCTTATCAGTTGTAATTGTCTGCCTGTCATTCTCAGCAGGTATACTCCATGAGTAAGGTGAAGATCCTCCTCCGATTTGCGATGCAATCGTAAAATCTGTATAATCATTATTCCCGCTATCTGTATCTAAGAGTATATCTACTTCAGCTATACCACCTGTAACAGTCCATGTAATAGTCGGAGCGCCTGTAGCAGGCGGCTGTGAAAATCCGTCAACAAACCATAACTCTATATTCTGGTCATCCATGCCAGGTGAACCTAAATACACAGCACCTTTTACTACAAAATTACTCTGAGAGTTCGCAAAGACATAGGTACCGTCATTATTATCATAAATCTTTACTCTATATGTTATACCAGCTGTGGCAGGAACCTGCATTGAATGATGGCAAATATTGCTTCCATCTTCATTTTTGTCATGAGCAACAGTAGCTACAGGTATATCATATAAAGTGCCTGAATCATCATCATAGTATATTTCGCATGTACCTAAGTCCCCCTTATATCTCCACTGCACATCTATATCCGCGCCACCCACATAATATACCTCGCCACCGTTAGGCGCTTCCATCCAATGGTTCTTTTCGCCTCCTGATATTGCGTAAAGTTTACCTTTAATATGGAAGTCAATATCCGTAGCATGCTTTACACTGGTCTCGTCTGCGTCTTCTATCTTTATCTCATTACCGGAAGTAGTACACTTATTTGCAGGGACTGTCCAATCGTAATAGCTGTTACCACTTGCCGGTAAAGTAGTTATAGGCGTCCCAACATTTCCTAAACCATCTTCCCATGTTACACCATCCGGCGCATAATATAATTTTAAATCACCAAGGTCATACCCGCCCGTCTTACCCACGTTGTCATTAACTACCCACTCGATCCTGAAGGTCTCTTCAGCGATCAATGCATCAGCATTTATATTGCTTGCATCCGGGCTAGTTATCTCTAACTTGCCTAGTACAGTCAGTTCTGAAGATTCCTTATATACATCAGTCGCATGGGCAACGCTCTCAACCCTTATACGTATATCATTGTCAGGAGGAGTAACTTGCTTGGTAACAGGGCAATCTATCTTCGGCCATGAAAACGAATCTACATTTGATATACCACTCGCTATAGTACCACCCCAACCCCCAGTTCCTCCCTCTGTATCATATTTTACATTCACAGTCTGTACACCGTTTGTTCCTGTGCCTCCGCCTTCTGTCTCCCATGTAATATTATAGTTAGTAGTTCCTACATAAACAGTTCCAGTAGATGGAGAAAGATTGACAAACCTTGCCTTGATAGTAAGTTTATCTGCAACAGATATAGATTCTATGCGATCATCGTCTTTTGCCCTGATTTTTATCCTTATCTGTGAATTCAAACCATTGTCTCCAACCTTAAAAACAGTATCATCATCTGGTATAGTCCATGTATATGACTCATCAGTTGCAGTAACTACACCTGGAGTATCAACAATAGCATTAGTGTAGTTATCAGAACCATTATTCTTTGAATAATAAATATAAATGTCTCCTATGCCTGAACCTTCTGCATCCCAGATAATAGCATTCTGGGCCCCGCATTCCCAATCAGGGCTCACAGCAGGAGAGCCGGCATTCTGCGGAGGTGTTGTAAGCTCCAGACTCCCAAGGATAGCAAAGTTATTTAGTGATGCGTCACTTACATCATCTTCATCTCCTACCTTAACAGAATACACCTTTATCTTACATTGCTGGCTTACAATGCCCGGAAGATTCTCAATGGTCCAAGTGTAATAAGACTCATCCTCATATGTAGTATCATAATTATTTTCAGAAGGGATGGAGCCGCCTAGTAAGGCATCATAGTCAGTGCCGCCATTTGTCGAGTATGCTATCATTACATCTCCAAAATCAAAATCAACAGGCTTCCACCTTATATCCATTGTCTCGCCTATTGTCTTCACTATACCTGTAGCATCAGGATAGCTCAGCTTGATCTGGGGTTTTACAGCAAAATCAGCTGTCCCTGTATTTGATTCACCAGCAGTCCCTGTAACCAGATCTTCATCTCCCTGTAAGGCCACCATTATCATATCGTTTGCCCCTTCATGCACAGGAAGGACTGTCCAGTTGAATGTTCCAGCTGTGATGTCAGTTGTATCAGGCGTGGTCAGTTCGTAAGTATAGTTGCTTCCGCTGTTCTTTGAGAGCATTATCTTGGCCCATCCGGTTATAGATCCGTTCACATCCCAGGTTATAGCAGTTGTCTCACTTGTGTCAGAGATCTTAACAAAATTTGTAGTCGGAGCTGTAACTACTATAGATCCTTTTATCTTGAATGCAGGGCTTTCATGATATATATTCGTCAGACTGTAGTCCTGGACCTTTACATAGACTTCATTATCCAGGTCATTAGGGATAGTCCATGCATATTTTAAATCAGTTGAAGGCTTATCTACTCCAGGGGCTATTTCAGCGTAGCCACCAGCCCCTTTCTTATAAA
This sequence comes from Candidatus Omnitrophota bacterium, assembly GCA_018824145.1. Classification (GTDB taxonomy): domain Bacteria; phylum Omnitrophota; class Gorgyraeia; order Gorgyraeales; family Gorgyraeaceae; genus JAHJHC01. The sequence continues at coordinate 41,710 of JAHJHC010000032.1, forward strand.
ACACCTTTACCTTATCATCAGTTGTGCTCCCCTTTAAAGTCCACTCTATATCCCTCTGGGTTCCATATCTCCACACATCATTAAGTTCCGGCTTTGTAATTGTAACTACCTGCTCTATTGTGAAGACAGCAGCTGATTCATCATCAATATCACTAGGATATGCAGCACTCTCTATTCTGATCATGGCTTGTGTAGATTCCGGAGCTGGAACAGGATCCCATGTCCAAAAACACTGGTTCGAATATGTAGTATTATAATTATTCGCCACATCGATCCCGACTCCGCCGTTTAACTTTTCCCATGTACCTCCAGTATTCCTTGAAATGGATATATATACCTTATTATTACCAACAGGCCCTACATCACCTTCGTATTCCCATATAATGTCATGGGAAGTACCCACCTGCCATGAAGGCGCGCCACCATCATGCTGAATAAGGGTCACGGTAGCGTCTATGTCAAAAACAAGGTCAGATTCATCCTCTACTCCTGTAAGCTCAGCCTGTGAACTCTCTATCTTGACCATGGCTTCATCACTTATAGGCAACTCCGGAGTCCACTGGTAATAGGATTGGTTCGTATAGGTAGTATTGTAATTTAGATTCGCTGCTACTTCATCTATATACTCCCATGCAACACCGCTATTCCTTGATACGTAGAGTTTCACATTGGTCGTGGACAGGTTGCTTGTATTTGACCATACAATATGTCCGTTATCACCTGTGGTACTGCCTGTAATCCATCTCTCATCTCCACCCATAGGCTCTACAAGTGTTATTGAACCTTGTTCTATAGTGATGCTGGCGCTTTCGCCGTATACAGTCGAATCCGCTATGTCAGACTGGACTACCTTTATCTTGGCGTAATCATCCTGAGCAGGCTGGACAAGACTAAAAGGTATATCCCAATCATATGAACTCCCAGTGCCGGATGCCCCTGCAGGCTCATCCAATTTAATAGGCGTGTTATATGATAAGCCGTCATTATTTGAATAAAATATATTTACCGTGCCATCAGTAATGCCTGTACCGAAATGTCCATGTTTCATCCAGGAAATAGTCTTATCCTGCTCACCAAGATACCAGGTTGTAGGAGAAGTAGGAGTTACACTGGTTATACGGCCTCTTAATGTAAACGGCTGAGATATAGTTTGTACAGTTGTATTCGGGGAATCAGGGTCATAATTTGAAGTTATCTTAATGACACAATTCGTGCCGATTAAGTTCTCTCCGTCTATTGCAGCAGGTATTGTCCAGGGAAAAGTGCCGCTTCCGCCGTCGCCTGCTCCGGTACCGACACTGGTAGTAGTGCTTAACGGCGTACTAAGGTAAGTCTGTCCTCCGTCAATAGAAAGCTTTATTGTAACAGTTGTCGTACTTAAAGTATCCAGGTGCCCCAAATAGTCCCACGTAATATCCTGCTGTTCCCCTATCCTCCAGGTATTTGGCGGCTGGTCAATAGTCAAAACTCCTTTTATAATAAAATCCTCATTGGATATATCAATGTTTCTTGCTGACATATCCGTATCTGTAATCTTGACCCTAAGCTGTTCGCCTATAAGATTCGTTCCACTGATATCTGCAGGTATATCCCATCCATAGAACCCTGTAGGGCAATGTGTATCTTCTTCAACTGGCGATGCTGGCGTCTCGTAAATAGCTGTTCCTATATATCCAGAGCCGCCGTTTACAGAAAGCTCTATCTTTACTTTATGCTGATTACTGTATCCTGTGCCTCCGCTATTGGTAGAATCAGCATAGACCCATACTATATCCTTAAGCTGTCCTACGGACCAGACCTCTTTCTCTTCTGTATAATCAGGCGGCAGTCCGCCATTGGGTACCTTTACTGTAAGAGGCGCAAGCTCCACTACATAATTACTTATGTTTATAGCCACGTAAGTATCGACTCGGTTTAAGGTAAGGGTAGTAGCAGGCGGCCCTCCTGATAGATCAGCCCTTATCCATTCAGAACCAGTAGTAGCACTCCTCGTAGTAGAGCCTCCTGAAACGCTGTAGGTTATAAATGACCTTGTATCATCTATTGTATAATCCAGGACCTGATTCTGTGCATTGGCAGCTGCAGCAATGCTCTGAGAATACTGCTGGATCAGAGTAGATTCATCAGTAAATTCTACGACAGACCATGCGATTTCCATATTTCCTGCTGTGCCTACGCGGTCAAATGTAAGCGTAGTAGGATTAGTTATTACGCCCCGCGTAAAAGTATCATCCCAGTATGTAGCAGTAATTGCATTAAGATAACTAAACACAAGAAAGCTTTTATCTACATCCACTTCCTCTGGTATCTCTGCTGTAGTAGATGAGACTGCGACAGCCATCGTAGCATAGGAGGAATGATGCTGGACTTTGGCATCTGTCTCAAATGAGACAACCTGCCACATGATATTACAGGCCCGGGCGCCTATGCCTGTACCACGCTTGAAATACAGCGTCTTTGAAACCCCTCCTCCTGCAACCGGGGGTATATATTCATACACTTCAAAGTAAATATCCCTATCGCTCTCAGCAGTGCCGTTCCAATAACATATGCCGTCAGGATACGGATTTCCAGTCATCCTCCTGATATTTACGTCAGAGGCAGTATTCCCTCCAGGCGTATCGCGCAGGTCAATATAATAAGTCTGATTATCATTAAGCGTTACCGGCGTAGAGAATTCTATATCAAACCATCCCCAGCTACCAGGAAGGGTAGTCGCATCTATATTGGTGACACTGGAATCAGTAACTATCGTACCGTTCTCTGTCTCTCTGATGGAAAAATCCACATACTGCGGAGCAGGGCTGATAGCATTTCTATCTATGTAAAGACTGACCTTATCCAGCTGATAAGTAGCACCAGTACTGTCATACTTAAACTGTTGTGCAAGTCTATAGCTGGAAAGCGTGGTGCCCACATAACTGACTGCACCACTATTACAGTATGAAATAGGCCCGGGTGCTGCCTCGCCCTCTATGAATTCACCCAGCGGGAATACATCAGGTACATTAGTTACAATATAAGCATTGGGGCTTAATAGTAAAAAGCTCTTATTCATATCTACTTGGAACGGCAGAATAGTGTATCTATCCTGTTTATCTTCGGCAAGGATTGTTACGCCTCTCTGGACAAAGACCCCGTCTGTAAACTCCACAATGCGCCAGTTTATATTCCTGGTAGAATACTCTTCCTGAGCGCCCAGCTCTAACCGGTAGGCATCATAAAAGTCCACATATATAAGATTACCTGCCTGATAACCTGCTGTTGAATCATTACTATCAAGTGTTGCAAAGGCAACGCATTTAGTTACATCACTAACAGGTGTATGGGCATCTGGAGAGCCTGTATAGCCGTCTGTGCCGTCATCTATCCAGACAACACGCACAAAGCTCGTACCCGCACTTCCTGTAGGAGCAAGTGTAGCTGTGCCTTTATAGACCTTCTTCACCTGCACTGCTTCTGCCTCTGGCACTAAATAAACCATAGAGGAAAGTAGATACACCCCTCCCGTAAGCAATATTGCCCCAATGAAGACGCCTAGATTTTTCAGTAATCTTTTCTGCAGATTCAGATTTTTTTCTTTCATCTTCAGAAAATTATTATACGTCTTCATTGTCCTCGCCTCCTTTTAATCGCTTATTAAGACCTCGAGCTGATTCTCAGATTCTTCTTCGGAGTCAGGCTCAGGTCTTTTTATTCTTTTTGCAGCCCTCACAAAACTAATACTTTTTGCGAGCCATTCTTCAGTAATCCTGTTTCCTCTGTTTGGCTTAGTTACCTCATGGTAAGTCACCTTCACAGCATCGCCGACTTTTATATCGTTTAAACCCTGTTTATGCACCACCTTTGTATCTTCATCAATAAGAAAAGAATAATCAGTATTTGTCTCGGCATCACCTACGGCAATAACCGTGGGATTAAATCTGGGTGTAAAATAAATAACCTCTCCTACCAACTCTTTTTCTTTAATCATCTCTTTCACAGGAGACTGTTCGCCTTCTCCTTGCTCTTCGTCGTCTTCCTGAGCAACTCCTGCCCCTATGCCTCCTAAGAGAAAAACCGCTATTAAAAATATGAGACATACAAAAATCTTTTTCATCCCGCTATCCTCCTTACTTTTAAAAATAATATTCATTTCTTCATCCTATCGCCTTTAGATACAAATGTAAAATCCCTGACTGCACCGTCAGCTGAACGTTTTGTCAGCACGCCTTTTAAAACCTCACCATCCCATTTTCCGTGCCAGCTGGCTGATTCACCCAGCTCGTTTGTCTGCATCGTCTCCCACGTAATAGTATCGTCTTTAAGCTTACGTTTCGAATAATTTGCATCACTAAAACCTTCCCTGCTTAAATTCAGTGAAGTCAAACGATTGTATTTAAAAATGATTGTATCTTGAGCATTAAAAGCTATGCCCGGACCTCCGACTTGCCTCAAATCAATCCTCCAGGTATACCCTTCTATTTCCATCTTCGCCTTTTCAAGTTCTTTTAAGGCATCTTCAGTCAGCCTGATCTTCCACACGTAGTCATCTATCTCTTTATTTGCCTCAATGGCTTTATCTCTCTCACTTCTAAGCACATCTAAAGTCTTGTTATAAAGTGCCATGGTTTTATTATACTCACTCTTCATCACAGTATGCTGTCTGTAAAAATATAAAATGACAAAGACTAAAACTAAAAATGTTATTCCACTCGAGATCATGTAAATCAGAAATGACTTCTTAGGGACAGGTGCCTTCTTTTGTTCCTGTGCTGCACTTTCTATTCTTTTTTTAATCTCTTCTGTAAATTCCCTCGGACCCAAAATTCTTCCTTTGTGTAATTTTTTTTTAAACTCATCTATCTCTATTTGGGTAACAAATTCTGTGTATCTCTCGAATGTCTTTTCCCTGCCTTTTAAGAGTGTGAATACTTCTTCAATCTCACTACCTAACTCAGGAAAATGCCTTTTTTCCGGGTTTAAAAATTGAGGATAACTGGAAAAAGGATACGTCTTGATGTAATTTGTAAAGTCTACTCTTTTGGGATTCAGATGGATATGTCTTAAGAGCGGTAAAAGAGAACTCTCTTTCTCTGCCAGCTTAGCCTTAAACCTTTCCTGGAAAAGGTGCCCTTTTTTATTATACTTTCCGTTAAATAATTTTGTATATATGGAGTTTATATCATGCATAATACTTGAAATACCAATCTGGTTCTGTAGCTCAATAAGCATATGAAGATGGCTAGGTAGTAAAATATAGCCGAATAGCTTAAAACTATATTGCTCTTTATATCTATTTATTAATGACACATATTCTCTATAGTCATCAGGCTGTATAAATATATTTTGATTGTGACCACCTCTTGAAGTCACGTAGTACAAAACATTTTCAACATATACTCTCGGAAGCCTTGCCATCTTACCTTTTCTCCTTCAAAATGCCTGGCACCTATCTAAAAGTGCCTGGCACTTTCTATCTAAAAACAAAAAATCCAGGCGCATTGCCTGGATTTCTCCTTTAAGTTTCGGCAATCTGCCTATCCGCCTGAAGCGGACGCACGATTTTGCGTCTCCAGATTACTCTGGATTTGCCTTTTTCGACCTCAAATCTCTTCAATTGTCCTCCTATTAAAGTATACTCTATAATACATAAAAAATCAAGGGCCTCCCCAAAATTAGTACCGTTTGCTATTTAAATTCTTCGCCAACCTGCCGGGCAAACAGTACAAAAATCCTGCCTATTACTCCCCCTCTTCTATACCCTTCTCCGAATACACTGCCTTCAAATGCCCCTTAATCTCAGCATTATCCGGCAAAAGAGAAGCAGCTTTTTTCAAGTAACCAAAGGCTTCATCCAAATCCCCTTTTCTATAATAAGCCCAACCCAGAGTATCCAAGGTTTCTGCACTTTCCGGATCAATAGATAAGGCCTTCTTAAGTAAGCCTATAGCCTCTGTAAAGTTATTCCTCTCAAGATAAATATAACCAAGATTATTATATGCAGCTATGCCCAATTCAGGGTCAAGTTTAATACTCTTTTTATAATATCCGATTGCTGTCTCATAATCAACTAATAAATCATACATAAGCCCAAGGTTATAGTATGCCTCTGCATAATCAGGTTCTAATTCAACGGCTTTTTTATACAATTCCGATGCCTCACTGACCTGATCTAAATCTTCATATAACACCCCTCCAAGATTATTATAAGCCTCTGCATAATCAGGCTTGATTTGAATGGCCTTTCTAAAAGAGTTTATTGCATCATTTGTCTTTTTGCCCATATCGCGGTATGTGACACCTAAATTATTATATGTCCATGCATATCCTGAATCTACCTCTAAGGCATTCTGATACGAATTGAGAGCATCTTCGTATAAACCAGTATTGTAGTACGCAGTACCAAGGTTATTGTAAGCCCTGTGGCTATTCGGAGAAGCCTCCACTGTCTTTGTCCAAAAAGTAACAGAGTCTCTCCAATCCAGGTTACGTTGCATGACAGTATAGGAATAGAAACTGACTACGGTAAAGATTAACACTATAGTCGATCTTCTTGCTATCCTTTGTGGAAAAAACCGTAAGTCTAAAGAAGACAATGCTTGAACACCTATGGCAAGTAAAACGCATAATCCCACAGAAGGGATATATAGGCGCTGTTCGGCAATCGGCCTTGAGACTAAAAATATAATGTTAGAGATAGGTAAAAGGGTCAAAAATATCCAGAAAAGAAAGAATAAAACCAGTCTCGAATGTCTAAATGCCTTAATGACTATAACTGTAAGGACAACGAGTAATAATGCAGAGAAAAGCACTGCGGGTTCAAAGAAAGATCCAGGTATACTGAAAGACCGCTCGGCATTAAGATTAAAAGGAAATACAAGCAGTTTAACATAGTAACCTATGGTCTTTATGACAGTTAATATTTTAGGATACAGGCTGATCTTTACAACTAGATTCTTGCCTGAACCTACTGTTCCCAGGATAATTATTTTAAAAATAATATAAAGAATCGCAAGGCCCCAAAAAGGCAATGTCTTAGTTATAAAACCCTTGTATTCTTCTTTCGGAACAAAACATATAACATACAAGACTAATATAAACGGCAAAGTAATGGCCATTGCCTTTGAAAAAAGAGCGAGTATAAAACATAAAAGGCTTGCACTATAAAAAACTATACGGCTTTTCAATCTATCTTGAAGCCTGAATTTTGTAAAAAGAATGAATGATAAAATAAAAAATATTAATGCCAAGGGATCAGAACGATTCTTTATCCACGTAATAGATTCAGTATGGATCGGGTGGACTGCAAAGAAGAGCGCTGAGAGAAAAGCCAGGTTAAATAACCTCCCGTGCCTTGTTTGCAGCGCGACTATATTAAGTATAAAGAAATATATTAAGATAACATTTATTATATGCAAGAAAAGGCTGGTCAGATGATAGCCAAAGGGGTTTAATTTCCATAAAGAATAATCAAATGCAAAACTAGCCATTAATATAGGACGAAAATTCACCTTCTCCTCTTGATTATGCTCTCTACTCAACATTAAATAAAATTGCCTCCAATACCGGGGAGTGAATAAAGATGGGATATTCTTTGGATTACTAATATACTCCCCCTTCGACACAATAACCTTATCATCCCAGATAAAGGAATTTTTGAAGGTATTGGAGTAGACAATAATAGATATAAGTATTAAAAATATAATAAAAATTGTGTGTTTACTGATAGCAGTATCCATTATAATCTCAATCTTCAGTCTTCTGGAGATTTTCTAAATTCCCCTTGGCATCTTCGTTATCAGGATCAATCTCTAATATTCTCTCCCAATGACCTCTTGCCTTATTGATAAGTCCCTTATCGCGAAATATACGCGCAAGGTTTCTGTGGGCCTTTATATGATCAGGAGCTAGCTCAATAGTTTTTTCCAGGTATGTTATTGCAGTGTCTTTTTCTCCTAAATCAGTATATAACGCGCCTATATTATTGTATGCATCAGCATATTCTGAATCAAGTTCAATAGCCTTCTTATAGTATCTCAATGCCTCTCCCTGAAGCCCTGATGAGTCATAAAATAACCCCAAGTTATAATAGGCCTCTGCATAGTCAGGTTTAAGCTCTATAGCCCTTTTATAGAGAATCTCTACCTGACTAATCTGGCCGGACTCTGAATATAGGACCCCTGCAAGATTATTATATGCCTCTGCATAATCAGGTTTCAGTTCAATAGCCCTTTTTAGATGCAGAAAGACATTATCAACTAAGCCATTTTCTATATAAAGCACCACACCAAGGTTACTATAGGCCTCTGCATAGCCAGGCATAAGTTCAATGGCCTTCTTGAATGCATCTATCGCCATCTCATTTTCTCCTATGTCGCGGTACGCGGCGCCAAGATTATTATACGCCATAGCATATTTTGGATCGATTTCTATAGCCTTTTTATATGAAGCTATGGCCTCCTGATATTGTCCGATATTATAGTATGCAGCGCCAAGATTATTATGGGTCCTCGCATTATTCGGAGATAAAGAAACTGCCTTTGTCCATAGTGTTAACGGCTTTCTCCAATCAAAGTTACGATTTATAGCAATAGTCGAGTAAAAAATAAATATGGCTATAGTAAATAACACTGCTAAGTTTTTCAAGATTTTACGGGAAAAAAACCTTGATTCTAAAAAAGGGATCGCCCTAATACCCATCGCAAGTATAATACAAAAACCCAATGAAGGGATGTAAAGGCGCTGTTCAGCGATAGGCCTTGCATACAAAAATATGATATTTGAAGCAGGAAGTAATGTTATGAAAAACCACAGGATTCCGAATGATACCATCCTGGAATATTTTAATCCCCTTATAACCATAATCGCCAAAACCAACAACATCAGTGAAGATAGAACAACCCCTATCTCAAAAAACGATTTGGGGACAGATAGAAAATGTTCGATATTAAGATTAATGGGGAGAATTAAAAGTTTCATATAATAACCCATGGTCTTAATGACTGCCAGGATATGATAATGTATGCCGAGCTTAATAATGCTCTCATCCGAGAGCACACTTATAAGGCCCTTGAGCTTGAATGCAAGATAGAAAAATATAATTCCAAAATAGCTTCCTATACCGACCAATGCGCCTTTATATTCTTTTTTTGGAAGGAAATAAATAGCATAGAGGATTAACACAAGGGGCAGTGTAATAGCTGTTTCTTTTGAAAAAAGTGCAAGCACGAAAGAAATCTGGCTTGCAAAATAAAGAATAATGCGGCCCCTGAGTACTTTTTCCTTAGAGACGTATTTTATAAAAAAAAGGAATGAAAGGAGTAAAAATAATAAACTCAATAAATCAAAACGATTCTTTATCCATGCAATAGACTCTGTATGTACAGGATGCACGGCAAAGAATAATGCGGCAAGAAAAGGCAGGTCAAGTAAAACCCCCTCCTTTTCAGGCGGCCTTACTAATCTAAAAATAATAAGATATATCAGGATAACGTTTAATATATGCAGCAATAAGTTAGTCAAATGGTAACCAAAAGGTCTTAGATTCCATATTAAATAATCTAATGTAAAACTTGCAAGACTTACCGGTCGATACTGTCCCTTACTGCCCGGATAATAATAATTCCAATATTTAGGATTAAATAAAAAGGGGATATCTTTTAAGCTCTTCGTATATCTATTATCAACGATCAACTCTTCTTCGTCCCACACGAACGGATTCTTGAAGGTATTGGAGAAAACAATAATAGAGATAAGAATCAATAAGATAAGAGGTATAAAATATTTCCTGGTATTATATTCTTCCATAATTCACGACCTTTTTTTTAAAATGTGACAAATAGTACTTTATATATATAATAAAACGGAAATCTCTTTTACAAAGTCCGATTGCTAACTGAAAGACAATAACTATAAAGCCAGGAATTATATGAAAATGCCTGTACAGCTTTTTCTTTATTATAAATCTCTTTAAAAAAGAAGGCATTACCGGAAACAACTTGTACAACTTTTCAAAATTGTCTTTCCATGCTTTATGATGCGGGTCATTTATAGAGTCTTGATGAAAAAAATCCCCTACATTGCCTTTCTCAAAAGATTCGACATCTTTAGTATAGATTATTCCCAATTCTATAGCCCTGTCTACAATAGGCAGTTTCGGATAATACGCCAGGTAATAACATTTTAAACGATTAAAATATTTATGTGAATACATAAATTCAAGTGCTAACTCATAATCCTCTTCCTTGACCAAGGGTAAGCCGAATATTAAATCCACATCATACCTTAATTTCAGCTTGCCGCATATACTAAAGGCCTTGTCTATCTGGTCATTTGTCTCATTACGATGCAAAATATCCTTCCGTATACTCTCATTAAACGTCTGCACACCGAAATCTATACCGTAACAGCCTGAATCTTTCATTAATCTAATAAGGTCTTCGTCTACAAAACTTACATGACCCTCACATCTGAAAGGCACGGAAATCTCTTTTTTATATTCATGCAAAAATCCGCTCAGCCATTTTTTGTCCGTAAAAAACACGCTGTCAAAAAACATAACCCTTTTAAAATTATACCGTTTTTTCATTGCCTTTAATTCACTTATTACAGATGAAGCGCTCCGCCTTCTAAAATATCCATCACTATAAATCTTATGAAAATAAGCCTCGCAGCAATAACTGCAGCTAAAAACACAGCCCCTTGCTGTCATCACCATGTAATCATCTCTGTAATTTATATAATTCTCAAACAGTCCTTTATCCGGAAACGGCAATGAATCAAGATCCTTAATAGGCGGCCTTAGAGGATTCTTTATTACCTCGCCTCCTTTTTTATACCATACATTAGGTATACTGTACTCTGGTCTATTTGATGAAAGAGTGTTTACTAAATCTAAAAGTGCATATTCACCTTCTCCGATAATAACAAAATCTACAAAATCATTCTTTACCACCTCTTCCGGAACAAGACTTACATGCACTCCCCCAAATACGGTCTTAACATTCATCTTTTCCTTTATGGTACGCGCAACATCACAGGTCCACTGATAGTTACTGGTATAAACCGAAAATGCAACGAGATCAGGGGTTGAACTCTCGATTCTGGAAATGACCTCATTTTTCCGGTCAAACACCCTTTCCAAAAAAGGGATATAAAACACATTGTCCTCTGTCCCGAAAAGTCCTGGATCATATGCTAATGAAATCTCATGGCCTGCTTTCTTCAAGACGCTTGACAAGTACTCTATACCTAAATGTTCTCTCCCCAAATGCACAAAGGTGACTTTCATCGTTATGTATGTCCTTTGATATAGAAATCCAATTTCTTGGCCTCTTCATGATAGGCAATAAATTTCGGATCTTTTATAGATATATCTTCCTGGCTAAAGACCATGTCCAGAAAAGCTGAGAATTTCCTTTTGAATTCCGTAAATGAGCGGACTTTTAGTACAGCCTTTAATAAAAAATACGGTTGGGAATGGTAGCTTACATAGGCCCATCGTGCCATATGATCTATCTCTTCGTTCGTAAGTTTAGTCCAATGCCGGGGCAAAGGCCGGTCAGTCTCTTTTCCCAAGATCCAGTCCTTCCAGTAATCCTTCCCCATATTGTGCACCATTTCTTTCCATAAAGGAGTCAGGGGTTTTGCCAGGCACTTCGAAAACTGGACATAGTCTAACTTGAGTTCTTTGGCGAATCGGACTGTCTTTTTTACTGTTTTCTTAGTCTCTCCTGGAGAACCTATTAGGAAAAACCCCAATGCCCTTATCCCTAATTTTTTGGTAGCACGTATTGTCTCCCGGATCTGGTCCAATCTGATACCCTTTTTTACTCTATCAAGCATCTCTTGGGAGCCGGATTCAATCCCATAGTAGATCCTTCCACATCCTGCCTCTTTCATCTCTTTTAACATCTCTTTATCAATATCCACTCTCGATCTGCATGCCCACAGGATATCAAGGTTTCTCTTCCTTATTTCGTGACATATAGCTATTGTCCTATCTTTATCGACTGTAAAATCATAATCGAAGATATCGATCTCCCGGATACCATATTTATTATAGCACTCCTCCATCTCATTAACTACAGTCATTGGACGGCGTGGATTGTAGACGGTCCTGCCTGCCTCACAGAAGGTACAATGGTACGGACAGCCAAGACTGGTAATCATGACAGTAAAATTCTTCCTCTCAGTGGGAAACTCGGCATAAAGCTCATTCGGCAAAAGGTCTCTGGCAGGATTAGGATATTTGTCAAAATCTACTAGTTTAGTAGGATTGATTTTTATCAGGCCCTTATCTTTATAAACAAGGCCATCCACGTCTTCCAGTCTTCCCTTACCTTCTAATGCAGAAAAAAGCTGGGGTATGGTATCTAAGGCCTGTTCGATTACTCCATAGTCTATCTCAGGATGGCTGATCGACTCCTCAGGATAGACACGCAGATTATAACCTCCTACTACTATTGGAATATCCAATCCTTTTTTAAGATACCGGATCCATTCCAATGTCTCAGGAAACATATAAGTAGTCATCATAAATCCCATTATGTCCGGCTTAAAACTCTTAAGTCTATCTAATACCCCTTCTTTAGTAAGATTTAAGGTCCGGGCATCAATAATTATTACTTCATGGCCGGCCTGACGTGCTATAGCTGCTACCCAGGCAAGGCTTAAAGGCGGAAACATCCCAAAATACTTCTGAACAATCCTTAAATTCTCCTCATGGACCTTGTATTTAAAAGGATTAAAAACTAAGGCAAATCTCATTCTTTCTCCTTCTCAAGATACTCTAACGCCTTCTTGGCAGTTTCATTAAAAGGGTCTATCTCCAAAATTTTCTCCCATTGGTCTTTGGCTAAATTGAAAAGCTCCTTATCATAATAGTAAACAAGTGCGAGATTGTTATAGGCTACGAGATAGTCAGGTTTAAGTCCAATGGCTTTTTCAAAAGATTCTATTGCCTTTTCATACTGGCCTAAGTAACGATAGGCTATACCTAAACTATTGTAAGCGTCCACATTATCTGGTTTAAGCTCAATGGCCTTCTTGCAATACATAACTGCTTCTTCATATAACCCTATGGTATTAAGCATCATCCCGAAATTGTAATAGGCGTTTGCATGCTCCGACTCTAATTCAATGGCCTTTTTGCAAAGCTCCATGGCCTCACGTATACGATGAGGTTCTTTATTATAAATAAGAGCCCCTAGGCTATTATAGGCATCAGCATAGTCAGGTCTTAATTCAATGGCCTTTTCATGATACCTGACTGCATCCTGATATAATCCTAAAGAGCTGTGTATCAATCCGAGATTGTTATATGCATTGGCATAGCCGGGTTTTAATTTAATTGCCTTTTTGCAGAGTTTCACAGCCTTACCGACCTGGCCTAATTCTTTAAAAAGAACCCATCCGAGATTATTATAGGCATTGGCATAGTTTGGTTTAAGTTCTATAGCCTTTTTATAATACCGTATTACCTCATCTATTTCAGCCGATTTTCTATAGAGCATTGTCCCGATATTATCATAGGCCCGGCCATAACGTGGACTTATCTCAATGGCCTTTTTAAATGCTGCCATGGCTTCTTCATCCTTTCCGATCTTGCGATATACAATACCAAGGTTATAATGCATCCATGCGTCATCCGCACTTATTTCTATGGCTTTTTTATATGCTCTAATAGCGTCTTTATAACGACCCGCCTGGTAATAAGCAATCCCTAGATTATTATGAACCCTTGAAATATTTGGAGAGTATTCGAGTGTCTTTGACCAAAATGTAAGAGGATCCCTCCACTCAAAGTTGCGTCTAACAGTGCTAACAGAATAAAACGCAGCTATAAAGAGAGTCAATAACATTGCCAAATTCCTAAATCCTTTTTTATAAGAAAGCCTTTCACCTAAAAAAGACAGGCCTTTAATGCCGAGAGCGAAGAATAAACAAAAACCTACGGAAGGAAAATAGAGACGCTGCTCGGCAATCGGTCTTGTATGTAGAAATATAATGTTAGAAACAGGTAAAAGCGTTACAAAAATCCATAAGATAGAAAATAAGAGCAAATTAGAATATCTACCTCTTTCTCTGCCTAAAAATATCTTTATAACTGCAGCTATTATAACGCATAATAACGCAAAGGATAAAAATACCTCAGGCTCAAAAAAAGATCCCGGGATGTTAAATATACGTTCGGCATTGAGTTTAATCGGAAATAAAAGCATGTTTACATAAAAGCCAAGGGTCTTGATAACTGTGAGAACATTGGGATAAAACTCTAACCCGGACATATTGTCAGATAACCCAATAGTTCCCAGGAATGTCGCTTTAAACATAAGATAAAGGAATAATAACCCAAAAAACGGGATGGTCTCTCTTATAGCTATATTACGTTCTTTCCTGGATAGAAAACATACTGCATAAAGGACCAAAATAAGAGGTAAGGTGACAGCCATTGCTTTAGATAAAAGTGCAAATATAAAGAAAATAAGCGCTCCGGCATAAAAATAAATAGGGGATTCTATCCTTTTCTGCGATATATGCTTAATAAAAAATAAAAAGGATAAAAGAAAAAACAATAAACCAAATAGGTCAGAGCGGTTTTTTATCCAGGTAACGGATTCAGTATGCATAGGATGAGTGGCAAAGAAAAGTGCGGCAAGGAATGCTAAATGCCGTCTCTTATCATACTTTTCCACTAATCTATAAATAAGAAAGTATAGCAGTATCACGTTAAGTATATGCAATAGAAGATTGGTAAGATGGTAGCCGAAAGGATTTAATTTCCATAGATAAAAGTCTAAAGCAAAACTCGCCATAATTATCGGCCGGTATCCTACACTAGTTACTTCAATAAATTCCCTGTTTCTCGGTAAGAAGGATTGCCTCCAATATATAGGAGTGAAGAAAAAAAAGACGTTTTTTAGACTTTTGATATACTTGCCTCTTACAATAACAGTCTTATCATCCCACATAAAAGAGTTTTTGCACGTATTAGAGAATATAGCGATACATATAACTATAAGCAGGATAATAGGTATTATATTTTTATTTCCCATTAATCTCCCTATTTACGACATGGTTCGAGTTGCGATATGGTTCGAGCAGGGCCAAAAACTTAGGGTTTACCTCAGCCCTTAGCTCAATCGCCTTATCACAATATTCAACAGCCAAAGAATACTCTTTTTGATAATAATAAGCTACTGCCAGATTATTATATGCACCGGCATAATCTGGGTTCATCTCTATGACTTTATTATATACGGATATGGCCCTTTCTTTTTTACCGCTTATCATATACATATTCGCAAGGTTATTATACGCATCTATATACTCGGGATTGAGTTCGATGGCCTTCTTAAATGATGCTATTGCCTCTTCGTTTTTCTCAATAGCCTGATAAGCGACGCCTAGATTATTATGCGCAAGGACATACTTCGGATAGATTTCTATGGCCTTTTTATAAGAGGCTATGGCCTTTTTAACCCTGCCAATATCGTAGTATTCTACTCCGAGGTTATTGTAGGCCCTGGGACTATTATAGGAAGCCTCTGCGGTTTTCTGCCAAAAGGCAATAGGATTCCTCCAGTCAAAATTTCTTTTAATGGTGCTGGAAGAATAGAAGATAAATACGGTAAGGGCCAATAATACCGCAATCTTTTTAAGACCCAGGTTCCTGATACAGATAGCCAGGATAACGCAAAGGCCTACTGAAGGGATATAAAGGCGCTGTTCGGCAATAGGCCTTGGGTATAGAAAGATTATATTGGAAACCGGTAGAATGGTTAAAAAAATCCATAGGACAATAAAGAAAAAGAACTTTGAACTTTTAAATTTTTTTATAGCTATAATTGATGTGGAAACTACTAATGTCAAAGCAAAAAAGACCCTGGGCTCGAATATAGACTTAGGAATACGCATCACATGTTCTGCATTAAGCCCGACCGGAAAAATAAGCAGTTTTAAATAATAACCGAGTGTCTTGAAGACCATGAGTATATTAGAATAAAGCCCTATCTCAGAAATATATACCGCTGAGACTATATTTATCAGATCTCCAAACTTTATGACAAGATAGACTATCATCAATCCAAAAAAAGGCAATATAGCAATCTTTGCTTTCTTTTGTTTATCTTTAGGGATAAAGCTTAAGATATAAAAGAACAATATAAACGGTAAGGTAATAGCCATCTCTTTTGAAAGAAGCGCAATAGGGAAAAATAAAAGCGAACCGCAGTAAGATAGCATCCGAAACCTTTTTCTTTCTTCTGACGTATACCTCATAAAAAGAAGGACCGATAAGAGAAAAAACAGCAACGATACAAGATCGAAACGGTTCTTTATCCATGTAACGGATTCGATATGTATGGGATGTGTGGCGAAGAATACCGCACTAAGGAAAGGGATGTTAATCAATCCTTTCCTGACATTCGGCTCCAGCAATTTAAATATAAAAAAATATATAAGTACGACATTTAAGATATGCAGCAAAAGATTAGTCAAATGATACCCAAATGCATTGTCTTCCCAAAAAAAGTAGTCTAATGCAAAGGTCATTAAGGTCACAGGCCGATATTGCCCCTTCAGCCCAGGATAATAATGGTTCCAGTATTGGGTGCTGAACAAAAAAGGGATATATTCTAAATCTTCAATATATTTATTCTCAACTATTAGATCCCTATCATCCCACATAAAGGGGTTCTTAAAGGTATTCGAGAAGATAACAGCTGATATAACTATAAGCAATATAATAGGTATTGCATGTTTATTTTTCATCGATAACCCTATCTCGATATGGCTCAAGCAAGGCCAAAAATTCTGGTTTAACCCCTGAGCCAAGTTCAATGGCCTTATCACAATGCTCGATCGACAGGTCATATATCCGCTCGTAATAATACACAACTGCCAGATTGATGTGTGCTATTCCATATTCAGGGTCTATTATTATGGCTTTTGTATATGAATTTATGGCCTTCTGATTATCTTTCATGGCCACATATACATTCCCGAGATTATTATACGCTTCTGCATAAGCTGAGTTGAACTCAATGGACTTTTCAAGGAAGTCTATAGCTTTATCGTTCTCTCCCATCACAGTATATATATTCCCTAGATTATTATATGCGCTTGCATTATACGGATCGATTTTTATGGCATCCTGAAATGAGGTTATCGCCATTTGGTTATTGCCAAGCTTATGATATGCTATGCCAAGGTCATTATAGGCCCTAGAGAAATCAGGATTGATTGCCAAGGACTTTAAATACGAATCTATGGCTTTCTGGTCTTTTCCGAGATCCCTATACGCATTTCCGAGGTTATTATAGGCCAGTGCGTAATCGGAATCTATACTTACGGCTTTCTTATATGCATGTATGGCCCGTTCTGTCCTTCCGTCAGCACGATAAAGATTACCAAGACTGTTGTAGGCAGGCGCATAATAAGGATTTACTTCTATGGCCTTCTTAAAAAGGTCCATAGCCCCTTCGTTATTATTGCCTATATCTACATATGTAATACCAAGGTTATTATAAACTTCGGCATTTGTCGGATCGATCTCTATTGCCCTTTCAAAAAATGTAATTGCCCTTAGAGACTGGCCTATTTCGCTATATATATTGCCGAGGTTATTGAACGCGTCTACGAGCTTTGGATCAAGTTCCAGTGCCTTTTCATACGACGCAATAGCATCTTCGACACTACCCCTGTCTCTGTATATATTGCCGATATTATTATATATTCCTGCGCTGTCTGGCGCATACTGTAAAATCCTTTTATAAAGCACCATAGGCTCTTTCCAGTAAGTATTCTGTCTAATGGTCAAATAAGAATAGAAACCCGATACAACTGTTATAAGCAGTATAGTAAGTATCTTTAGATTTTTATTTCTATATAAATACACTGCTCCATTTGCCAATATAAGGAAAAATCCTATTGACGGCAGATACAACCAATGTTCAGCCATATAGGCATTTATAGGATAAAGATTGGATAAAGGGATAAGTGATATAAAAAACCAATATATAGAGAACGACAGCGGATTGTTTTCCTTCTTTTTTATAAAACTATAAATTAATAAAGACACTGTTAATAAAATCCCTGCTATTGCCATAGGATCAACCCAGCTAAATACACTATTGCCGTACTGCATATGAAGGTCTGAAGGTAAAAATAAAAGCCTTATGTAATTAGCTATAGCGACAAAGAAACCCGGCATCCTCTGGAATACCGTAGTAGAAAAAACACTGCTATCAGGCAAAAAAGATTTTAGAATCGTTACTCTTGAAATGATGTAAATAAATGCTAAACACGATATAGGCACAAACGCCTTAATATTAAATCTCTTCCTGAAAGTATAATGGTATAAAAAGAGCAACGCGGGAAAAATAATACTTAATTCTTTACATAAAAGAGCTAATATGTAAGTTATTAACATCACAAAATATGCACCAGGTTTTCCCGAATTTATATATTTTATATAACAAATAAATGAGGCGAGCATAAACAGCATAAATAAAGAATCCGATCTTCCAGATATATAAGCTATAGCTTCACTATGTATAGGATGGATAATAAATAAAATGCTTGTAATTAAAGACAAAAGTGCATCTTTATAAAGAATGGCAATCAGCCAATATACAGCCAGGCCGACTAAGATATGCAACAAGATATTGGTAAGATGATAACCTGAAACATTTAATCTCCATAATGAATAATCAAGACGGTAGGTAAATATCTGAAGCGGGTGATAAAGACTGCTCCTTTTTCCGACACCGGCTTCCACATCTTGCGTAAAAATCTCCGGTAAATAATCCCATTTTTTTATAAATGTATTATTTCTTACTAAATCCTCATCGTCCCAGACAAACTTATTGTTTAAAGAATTTACGTAGACACCAAGACCTAGGATGATTATTACAAAGATAGCTATAATAGTAAACTTATGTCCTGACATATCTATTTGGGTTAACCAGTCTATTTAAGAATGGTTTTATAAAAAACAATCCGAATAAAATAGGGCAGATTACATTAACAAAAGATAGTAAAAGACCGCTTCCTAAAAGCCTATCTGGAACCGCATATTCTGAAAAAAATACTAGAATAGCTGATTCCCTGGTGCCTAATCCCCCGAATGTTATTGGTAAGGATGCGAGAAGCAGAACAATAGGGGTAAAAATCAAAAAGGCCTCAATGGGTATTTCTATGCTGAATGCCTTAAAAAGAAAAAAGGCGTTTATCAATTTGCATCCTTCAAACCCTAAAGAATATATAAATAAAGTAACTAGCGATTTTATACTAAACTTTTCGATAAGGACTTTGAATATTTCTCTAGGCCGAGGGCTCATCTTTCTAGAGTTCTTAATAAAATTAATAAGTATTGAATTTCTAAAAAGTATTATTATAAAAAAGAAAACTAAAAATATTACGGCAAAATAAATCTTTTGATATAGCTCAAGTTTATAGAAAAACCAGCCGACAGAAATAAAAGAGATTAAAGCAAAAAAGCTAAAACTATATACTAATATTACGGAACTTATGCCCCTGGCATAAGAGAAATCGTGTCTTTTGTGTAAATACGCCACCATAACGGATTCTCCGATTTTGAATGGAAGGATACCTTTTATAGGTGCACTACCCATGCGTAGTATAAGGGTCTCAAAAAAGGGGATATTACACCCTAATAGTTCAAGTATTTTTTTATACCTTGCCGGAGAAAAACATGTATGCGCTATAAATGAAAAAAAAATTGCTCCAGCAAGGAATCTAACCTCTATCTGTGCCAATAGGTTCTTTACTTCAGAGAACCGAATCTTTGAAAATATAATAGTAAAAACAGAGATGGTTATTACCCAGGTGATAATAAATCTCAGTAATTGTTTTCGCTGGTTAATCATATTTTACAATAGCGCCATTACCTTTTCATAGACATTCTCTACCGTTATATTTCTCAAACATGCCCCTATTTTACAAGATGATTTCCTATGATTGTAGGCATTTACACAAGGGCTACAAACTAAATTTGAGCTAATATTTTCCCGATGATTTTTATCTTTTCCATAAAGCAAAGGTGTTTCAGGGCCAAAAAGAATTATAGCTTTTACTGGAGTTAGACTTGAAAAAAGAGCTGGCCCGCTGTCATTCGTTACTAATATATCCGCTATGGAATACAAAGTCAGCAGATCTTTTAAAGAAGTAAGCCCGGCTACGGATGTGGCTTTTCCTATTTTAGATGCTATCAGATCTGCCTTCTGCTTTTCTTTAACAGTACCTGTTATTAATATCGTAGACCTAGGTAATCCTTCTTGAATAAGTTTGCCTAATTTTATAAAATTCTCTTCAGGCCATCTTCTTATTGGTAACAAATCGGCTGTATTTGGATTTAATATAATAATTGGTTTGTCTAAACTAGAACATTTTCCGCCAGAGGCGGACCTGCCTCCGGCGGGCAACTGCTCAAGTTTTCTTATTAACAATTCTTTTTCATCTTCGGTAGGAGAAAAAATAGGAAGACTATCCGTTACCTTAGGGACTTCAAAAATCATAGGAGTGCCATCTTTAGGAGGAGCATAATTCAATGCCTCTACTAAACTCACAAAAAAAACTGAAGCATGTAAGTAAGGATTATATAATAATTTATGAGTAAATAAATCTCCTCGGTAAGGCCCATCACTAGTAAATTGATGTAATCCCACTTTTTTATCCGCACCTGATAAATATGAAATAATTGCTGATGTCCTTGAAAAAAATTCCATATCTATGGCAGCATCTATTTTTTCTTTGCGTATCCTAATCAGGGCCTTAAAGCCTGAATAAATAAGGCTTATAAGATCCTTGGAATCAACCTCTATAAGATTAGCTTGAGGGATTATATCCAGTATATCTAAAATCGGCCGATTTTTTTTGAGGACTAAAAAAAAGATATGTTCCCTTCCTGCGAAATTTTTTGCTTTTTTTAGAGCCGGGTAAGCTAATACTGTCGAACCTTGCTCGATTAATTTTATAAAAAGAATTTTGGCGGGTTTTTTATAATGGCGGGGGTCTTTTTTGAGAATACTATAGAGCCTTCTGTGAATGGTCAGAAAAAAACAGAATGGACGACCTAAATTTTTGTCTATCCAGCGAATGAGGTCTGGATTCACCTTTTTTTATCCTTTTCGTACCCAATTAAAAATTTTATCTGTTAAAAAACAGGCCTTTTTTCTTCTTTTTCTCTTCTTTCTTTAAAGGTTCGGTTTCTTGCGCGACAATTTTTTTAACGCTTTCTTCTTTTACCTCCACCACCTCCTGCTCTTCCTGAACAGGTGATTCCGCAGCCTCATCTTCTACTTCATCAGGTACGGCTTTCACTTCTTCTTTGATAATTTTCTTCTCTGATTCAATAGCCTTATCTCCTACCATTCCTTCTTCAACCTGAGTCCCAGACTCTTCTGGTTCCTCAGATATCATTTCTTTTCCCAGGCTGACAAACGTATAATCCTTTTTTTTCTTTTCGTCTACATGCCAGCTCAAAACACCCCGCATGTTTTCACTGGAAATCTGACCTCTCCAAAACGCAATACCTTTCTCTTCACTGGTCTGCATTGTCTCCCAGACAACGATTTCTTTATCTTTACCTTTAAGTCTTACCGTATAACCACTGGACGGAAATCCTTCCGAAGATAATTTCTCCGAAATAATCTTATTATTTTCAAAACGCAATGTATCACTCTCTTTTTTATCGGTCTTGTCTGACATTTCTTTCAGCTCAATCTGCCACACAGTATTGTTAAGCCCGGCTTTTGCCTCAGAAATCATTTCTTGTTCTGTCCTGGGCTCTTCATCTTTTTCTTTTTCCCGCGCCATACAAACCGAAACTAATCCTAGAGTTAAAATTATAAATGCGGAACATATTGAAATCTTCTTAATCATTATCAGTTTCCTCCTTTATATTATCATCTGATTTTTGTTGTCCCTTTTTAACATATGCCTTTATAATCTGCTGCTCTTCTTTGGGCTTATCCTTGGAATCGGTTTCTACTCCCTGTATTTTTTCAACAACATCATATCCTGATACAACTTCGCCGAATATTGTATGTTTTTTATTTAACCAGGGAGTCTGGTTTGTAGTTATAAAAAATTGGCTTTTGTTTGTATTCGGCCCGGAATTCGCCATGGCCAAAATCCCCGGCTTATCAAACTTGACTTCTTCACTTACCTCATCCTGAAACGGCTCTCCCCAAATAGATTCACCGCCTGTTCCAGTGCCGGTCGGATCTCCGGTCTGGATCATGAAATCCTTTATTACACGATGAAATATTATCCCTTCATAATATCCTTTTTCAACCAGGCCTATAAAATTCTCACACGCCATAGGTGCTATGTCAGGAAAAAGCTTCAACACTACAATACCATGATTTGTTTTAATTGCAACTAAAGTTTTCATTTTCAATTCCTCTATCTTCTTTGCACGCATTTCTTCTGCTACATAATCCCGGAACCTTGCTCTTTCTAGTAAATCTTCGAAATAGTCCTTAATAATCTTGCGTTTTTTGACTGTAGTAAGCATATCCCTGTAATATTTTTGCTTTTGTTCAGTGTATTTCTCAATATCTGCGTCTCTCTTATTCAGAAGGCGAAAGACAGCAACCCCGTAAAAAAACTCCGCTACGATAAAGTCGCCTTTTTCATGGCTAAGAATTCTATAAGCATCATCTTTAGGGATTTTCCAGAGGTCTATCAATGCTTCTAAAGACATTATATTTATCCAGGAGGCACCCTTCTGGCCTATTTCCTTCTTTTCAATATACGTATCATACCAAAGCCTTGGATTTTTTTTAACCTTCTCGGCAAACTCTTTAGCCTCTTCTTCGGTCTCAAACCTTATGTATTCACTCTCGAAAGAATTATATTGATTTAAAAATTTCTGCTTCATCTCTTCCTCGGTTACAGTTACCTCTGGCTCGGTCTTTAGCTTCATGTATTTATTGATTATCAATAAATCCTCTATACGACGCTCAAAACTATCTACTCCCTCCCCTAATTGCATAGTTACCCAGATCTTGTAATTATCGGTTCCATACTCTATATCTTTTTCTGATACCAACCTTTTTAGTTCCTCTAAAAGTTCCTCTCTTGAAACAGTAATATTAAGCCTGGCAGATTCCTGTCTATATATTAAATTTTGCCATGCCTCTTGCCTTATCTCTTCTTCTGTCCGAGTCTCTCCTCCCTCTTTAGGACCTAATCGGGTAAAAAGAGCAGCTGTTTTATAATAATAATTAAACTCTTCCAAACTAATCGGCCGTCCAAAGGCCTCGCCGATGACTTTGGATGAGGAGTCTTCTCCATATGCCGTTCCGTTAAACAAATTCAATAAACTCAGGGAAAATAAAAAAATTATTATAAGTCTTTTATCCATATATTTATTCGACTATCTTTATTTCAACGGCATCAGATTGAACTTTGTTTTTAAAGGTGTCTAAGCCGATTTCCTCGCCATAACTATTTTGATAAACTCCGGTGATCTTATACGTGCCGAGTTCCTTAAAGTCAAAATAATACTTTATGTCCCTTGGTCTATCAGAACTTATCTCCTCTCCTGTATTTAATAATACAAGGTAACCTGTCTTAGGAAGGCCGATATCTTCGGATACTCTGGATTCTTTGAACGGCAAGTCTTCTCCTGATGGAGATGTTGCAGAAAGGTATATCTCCCGGTGCGTTTCAGGGCTAGACTTTGAATTTACATAGAATCTCTTATTTGCATATATTGGTTTCTTACCCTTATTCTCCAGTTTAAAGACTACTGGTATCGGATCAGTTTTCTTATATTCAGTTTTTTCAAATGATAGGCTTAATTCCAAAGATTCATCTTTTGCGATGACTTTGCCACATTGACATAGTGGAAGTATTATGGCTAATAAAAGTAAGATAATATAAGTGATCCGCATGTTTATACGTTATAACTATTGGCTCATAAAAGAAAACTCAAATACACGGCCATCCGTATCAATTTTCCTTAAAGTACCTCTCATAACATCGTCTTTAATTTCACCCTGCCAAAGAGCGACATTACCTTCTCCATCCCTTTGCATTGTCTCCCAGATCACTGCCTCTTCTTTTACTATGACCGTAAACCCCGTAGGAGAATAACCCGCGTTTTCTAAGTTCATCGAAGAAACCCTGCCGTCTATAAAAGTTATCGTATCGATTTCCGGATTTTGTCTTTTATCACCCGTCGAAGTCAAACTGATAATCCATTCTGTATTATTCAGCTCTTCCTTTTTAGTCTGAGCCAGTTCCCTGGCCGACATATTCTGAGCTTGAGAAACACCCTGGATGAAAATCATACTACTTATTATTAAAAAAATTAACATTTTTTTCATAATAGACATCATGCCTCTCTTATTTACGCATTATATTTTTACCTTCATATGTTTCCCAGGTAAGCAGATATTTCCTCACCCAGTCCAAGTCACTATCTCCGCTTTTAGCCAGCCTTAAATAATGCCTGAAGTGTTCTATTGCCTTTTCACGATTAATCAAATATTCCGCATAGATATAACCCAAATTAAAATGGGCATACGCATCTTCTGGATTTATCTCCACGGCCTTTAAAAATTCAGAAATAGCCCGTTTGTATTCCTGCCTTTTAGTATAAAACACCCCTAAATTATAGTGCATCTGGGACGTTTCTTTCAAAAGCCTTGTATTTTGCCTGGAAATCTCTGTGAATCTTTTGGGAATACGTTTCGCCTCCCGCTCCAATGCATTATTTTTCTTTACTGCATCGCTATAATTTTTCTTATATTCACTTAGATTTTCATTTATTTTTTTGACTTCTTTATCTATTTTGTCCTTAGCCTTTTCAAGATAATTAACCTCTTTCTGACTCTTTGCATAATCATTTTTGAATTTATCGATACTCTTATTTAAATCCTTGATCTCTTCTTCCTTATCATTGCGCAGCTCCGCTAATTCCTCATCTTTATTTTTACGTAACTCGGCTATTTCTTTATTTATCCGTTCATTATCCTTCTTGAATTTATCGAGTTCTGCCTGAGTATCTTTAAGATCAGACTTCAATGTCTGGCATTCCTTTGACAAACCAGCAATTTTCTTTTCACTCTCTATTAAAGCCTTTTCACTCTCTTGTTCCAAAGTTAAAATTTTCTTCTGTAACTCTTTTACCAACGTGCCTTTTTTCGCCTTTTCGTAAGCAGTTTTAAAATGCCCGCTCTCAGACTCTAACTCTGCCACAGTATCCTTAAGCTGTTTGAGTTCTTCCTGTATTTTTTGATTCAGACTCAACATCTCTTCTTTTTCTTTTTCAAAGGCCTCTTTTTCTAACTCCAGACTCTCTATGGATTCTTCTAAATCTGCCACGCTTCTTTTCTCC
This sequence comes from Candidatus Omnitrophota bacterium, assembly GCA_018824145.1. Taxonomy (GTDB): domain Bacteria; phylum Omnitrophota; class Gorgyraeia; order Gorgyraeales; family Gorgyraeaceae; genus JAHJHC01. The sequence goes on from JAHJHC010000032.1 coordinate 67,067, forward strand.
TTAAGAAGGCGCTTGGCCTGAATCAATAAATTATTGCGATCCTGTTTTACTGCCTCAAATTTTTCAAGGAGTCCATTATATTCCTTCTCAAGATCACGTTTATCTAAACTAATCTCTTCATTGCCTGGCTCTGCGCCTTCTAATTGGCTTATAGAATCATGCTTGAGTACAAAGCCCGCCCCTTCATTTATCAAAAAAATAACTAATATTGAAATCACTGTCCTTAATAATAACTTATATTTACTCATTTTTTTTCTCCTAATATATTATTAATCAAATAATCTAATCTCTAATATCTTTTATCCCAACAGGGGATTCATCTTCTATCTCCGCCCCCTCTTCTGTTACCTCAATCTCATCTTTTAAATCCGAAGAATACTCTTTATATGGCTTTACTTTCTCCTCAGGAGGTTCCTTAACCTCTTCAAAATCTGTTTCAGTAGTAAAAGCACTGTAGTCTTCGTAATCTTTTCCCGGCATATATCCATACTCTCTAGCATCTCCTGTAGTTAAAAAATCTCCGGTTACGATATGCGGGGTAAGCATAATTAACAATTCTGTCTTATCGGTTGATTTAGTAGTTGATCTAAATAAATTGCCCAACAATGGGATATTGCCTAAAAAAGGGACCTTCTCTGTACTCTCTGCCTCCTCTTCTCTACGCATACCTCCGATAACAATGGTCGTACCGTCTTTAACCATAACTGTAGTTTCTGTAGTGGAAGTGTCAATTATCGGTATCTGATTGCCTGATGGTGTAGTAAGAGTAGATGTGACGCTGGAAATCTCCGGCTTTATTTTCATAGTTATATATCCATCGTCATTTATAGTCGGGGTTACTGACAACTGAATCCCTACGTCTATAAAAGTCACTTCTTCCGAGACAGTAGTAGTGGTCTGTCCTGTAGTAGTAGTGGTGGTAACATACGCCTGGCGTTCACCGACGTGGATCCTGGCCTCCTGGTTATTTATTACAGCCAACTTGGGATTAGAAAGGATCTGTGTATTGCCCAGAGTCTGCAAATATTTAACTAGAAAATCCAGGTCCCTTTTAGAATCTATCATACCTATATGCATATTTTCGCCAACAGTAGTTTTTGAACCTCCTGCATAGCTGGTCGCAGTACCACTAAATGGGATAGAGCCTATCTCACCAGCCATATCCCTTACAACCTCCTGTCTCGATCTCCAAGTATCAGTAGTAGCTTGTACAGCACTAAACGGATAATTCCCTAAATAAGTCATTCCATATTGCTGACCTAAATTATGTATCCCCTCCCATTCAACACCATAATCTACTTGATCGATTAATTTAATTTTTATAATTTGGGCGTCGATCAAAACCTCTTTTGTCTTTGTGTCTAATTTTGCAATCAATTTTTCAACCTCCTGCATCCTCTCCGGCAATGCCTGGACAACAATAAGATTCGAACGTTCATCTGCCTTGACTGAACCAACCTTCTTGGCATCCAGTCGCAGTTTGAGTTGTTCTTCTATATCTTTAGCCATGGCATATTTCAGGGTAAATACCTGCACTAAATTTTCCTGTTCCATAGTCGCCAAAGCTCTTTCAATTTCTATAATATTTTCCGGTGTATCCATAATCAAAGCAGTGCCCGAGTCAGGCTCGACCAATACCCTTCCGATATCGCTCTTTAAGGTATCGAAAAGGGAAAATGCCTGGTCAGGAATAGCATATTTGAGCCGGAAGGTCTTGACCTGGCGAATATCGGCAAAGTTCTTCCCAAAAATCGCCCTATACTCTTTTTCTGTCATTATATTATAGATATCTCCCTGTTTCATATAAGCAAGCTCGTTCGAACGTAACATTATATCAAATATATCTTTAATTAATACGTTTTCAACCGTAAGTGAAATCCTGCCAGTTACTTTTTTTGTAGTAATAATGTTCAAACCTGCTTTCAATGCCACAAACTTAAGGGCATCTATTATGTCAATATTCCTCAGGTCTAAAGAGATCTTCCCTTGCATGCCTCCGGTTATAGGTATAAGAGGTCCGTTTCCTACGGCACCAGTATCATCTAAAACCATCTGTGCTAACTGGGTAGTATCTTTCTCAACTGCAAACGAATAGTTTACTAATAAGGAAATTAAGACTGTAAATAAGCATGTCTTCTTTATCATTTCAACTCCATCTCTTCTCCGGCGTAACCTAAAATAACCTTATCTTTAAAAATAGCCTGGACCTTTATGTCGCCAATCATCTGACCTCTTTTCACGAAAAAAGTCCTCATTGCCTTTGTATCTTCAATCATCGCATCAGGGTCATCTGACCAAGAAATCCCTACCAATTTCAAATTTTGGACAGCATCCATTATTTTAGAAGTAGGCAATTTAGGTTTATGTTCAACTTCGCTGATTTCCTCTACTACCTGTTTGATCCCCATATTAAATATATCCCTGTCCCTGACCTTTTCCAAATAATAAGCCACCTTTTTTCTTAAAACTGACACCTCCGGAAGAATCTCTGATTTTAAACTTTTCTGGATTTCAAACTTCAAATTCGGCATCTTCTTAAAATTAACCATGGAGATATAAAGATCGGTTATAAAATACGCCCCTAGAGAAAAAATCAAAAGGCACAAAAACTTATTTACAGTTTTAGTATCTAATCGCTGAAACCTGCCTGTTTTAGCCCCTTTTCTAAGGTTCCCTTTTAAAAAAGAGAGCCGGCTTTTCCACGCTGCAAGAGAAAAAAAGCTTAGCCTATGTCTAGCCGCGTAACTCTGAGCACCTGCGCCTTTTGCCTTCGGATCCTCAATTAACTTTAGTAACTGTTTTTCTGGAGTAACAGGTCTCTCCTGTGCCATCCTGATTTTATCTCTTCTTCTATTATCTCTCGGATAGATACTGCATCAACTACAAATCTCTTCTTTAACACCAGATTCTTTAGTGCCTTATGACAAAGCATGGTTACCTGTCTAGGATAACCGCGAGTATATTGATAGATCTCTCTTACTGCCTCATCTAAAAATAACCTCATTTTTGCCTTATAACCTGCCTGTCTTACACGAAAATCGATCATCTCTTTAGTTTCATCGAAGTCCAATGGGTTTAAAGTATACTTGAAACTTATACGGTCAAAAAAATTGGGGATATTCATTATCTTGAAATGCAACTCCATTTGGCCTAAAAGAACCAGCTGTAAAAGCTTAAACTCATTCGTCTCATAATTTAAAAGTACGCGTAAAAGCTCTAAAGAATTTTCATCTAATTTCTGCGCCTCGTCAATAATAAGGGTGACTGTCTTATTTTCAGCTACTCCTTTTTGGAAAAGGAACCTTTCCAATGTCTCTCTCATATCTAGAAGGGAATTATCGTTTAGATTACTAATATCAAAGTTTTTAGCTAAAGATGAGAGGAATACCCCCTCCCTTTCAAAAGAAGGGTCCAAGACTATATGGAATAAAAAATCCTCTCTTTTCTTCAACTCCTGAACCAATTTTCTGGAAAGGGTAGTCTTCCCTGTCCCTACGTCTCCCAAAATAACTGATAGGCCTCTTTTAAGTCTGAGCTCTATTATAATATTTGTCAAGGCTGTTTCGTGTTCTTTTGATAAATAGAAAAATTCCGGGTCAGGACTTGTAGAAAAGGGTTCTTTTTCAAATGCCAACACCTTAAAATAACTCATGAATCAGTCTAACTCCCTATGCTTCTCTTGATCCATCGAAAATTTCCATACAACAATAGTTGCCATAACTTTTAGTATATCATCCAGTTGCAGCATTGTCAATGTCAGGCCCCGAAACCTTAAGTATTAGTTTTATTCCCCTAACAATTCTCTTATTTTACCTAGTAATTTTTGAGGCTCAAATGGCTTTGTTATATATGCGTCTGCCCCTACTTCTTTACTTAGCTTTTCGTCACTTTCCTGGGCCCTAGCAGTAAATATTATAATAAAAATATGCCTGTATTTCTGGTCAAATTTAAGTGTCCGGCAAACCCTGTAGCCATCCATCTTGGGCAGCATTAAATCCAACAAAATCAAACCAGGATTTTCATTGCGTGCTTTATCTAATGCCTCCAGTCCGTCACTGGCCGTAATTACTTCATAATCATTCGCTTCCAATCTCATCTTTATCATCTCAATCAATTCAGGTTCGTCATCAACTAATAGTATCTTTTTATTCGCCATTTTATTGCCTCTCCTAATATTTTATAATTTCATCGCCTTTTTAACAAGTTCCTCGTCACTACCTGCCTCATCGGGATACGTGACATGATCGAATCGCAGTCTAACCTTACCAATCAATCTTTCATAAGATAGATAACTCTCTAATATCTGTTCTATTCGCTTTATTACTTTTAAAGCATTTTCTGTATCACAATCTATCAAAACAACAACGATCTTACCTGTATCCTTAAGAGCAAAAACACCGGTATCACTACGCAAATTATTACCAAGTAAGCCCTTCATATCTTTTAAAGCATTATCTATCTGTTCAGAAGACAAATTCGACATTATTTTATCAAAATCCATCAACGATACGACTATAATAGACATTTTCAAGTTCTTTTTAATCGCCGTTTTTATCTCGGTATTGACATATTCTTTTAATAAAGACGGCTCAGCAAATTTAGGCAAGGTGAAACTGACCTTTGTACCTACGCCCTCTTTAGATTCAAACCAAATCTTCCCCTTATGTAATTCAACAATGCCCTTAGTTATAGATAACCCTAGCCCTGTGCCTTTCTCTCCGGGCCCGAATGTCCGTCCGAACTGTTGAAACTTACAAAAGACCTTTGACAAGTCTTCTTCTGGAATTCCCGTACCTGTATCAGCCACCCGACACTCTATCTCATTCTCTCTATCCTCGACTGTAACCTCTATGGAACCATGTTCAGTAAACTTCAAGGCATTATAAATAAGGTTGGTAATGACCTGTATGACCTTATCCACATCAGCATAAATATAGACTTTATCTGCAGGGAAATTGAGTTTTAACTCTAAGTGTTTTTGTTTCATCTTGGCCTCAAAAGAAAAAGCCATCTGTTTTATCAAGTCGGATATATTAAACTGGCTTTTTCTCAGCTCAAGCCTGCCTGCCTCAATTTTCGATATATCCAGCAAGTCATTTATAATGCGTGATAACCTGTCTATATTGTCACGGGCAATAGTAAGGATCTTTTTTTGTTTCTCATTTAAGCCTCCTGAAATCTCGTCTATAACAATACCTATCCCTTCTTTGGTGATGGCAAGAGGCGTACGAAGTTCGTGAGAAACTGTTGATACAAAATCGGTCTTTAATTGGTCCATATCCTTTAATCGTCTATTTTTCTCCTCCAACTCTTCATAAAGGAGTTTGATGGCCTCATTTGTCTTCCTAAGGCCCCATGTCTGTGTCTCTAACTCATCTTTGGCTTCTTTAAGCGACTGGCATAGCTTTTCGTGCTCTTCAAATAAGTTGTACATAATCTTGGTCGTCTTACCATTAATAACATCTACATTGGCTGGTTTTTCTCTTAGTAATTTTTTATAGACTTCAGGGCTGTCAGTTATATCAATAATCTCATCTAATGACCTATCATTTATAAATTTATCCCAATTCCTACCTGTCGGGATTCCCATCTTCTTGGCTAACACTATACCAGTGGCCTTGGTATCAGCATCTACTATACCTATTATATTAAACATCCCATTCTTACTTAAGGCTTCTATAAATGCCTGCCCAAGCTTACCTGCTCCTACTATAAGTATATTAATGGTCTTCTGTGTCATAACTATGAAAATTCAATGTTTGATGCTGGGTCATGGATGCTCGATGCTTGTTTTTTTGTTTTCCTACCAGCATCGAGTATCAAGGATCAAAAAAAGCAAGCAAATTAATTCAAAGTATCTTTTTGACTATATCAATCAAAGCAGAAAAATTACTGGTCTTCGCACAATAATCATCTGCCCCTGACTTTCTAGCCTTTACGGCATCCACTACATCAATCGAGCCGGTTATAATAACGATCTTATGGCTAGCCGGGTCTAAAAATTCTCTTACTCTGCGGCAAACTTCAAAGCCATCCATCTCTGGAAGTATAGTATCAGTAATTATAAGATCAGGCCTTTCTTCATTCGCCTTCCGTATACCTTCATTCCCATCCCCGGCTGTAATAACCTCGGTGTAACCAGCCTCCTTCAAACATCTTTCAATAATGAATAAATCATCGCTATTGTCATCAATAACCAAAATCTTCTTACCCATATAAAATTCCCCCACTGTCTACTGACTATTGTCCTGAGGCGGCGAATTGACAGCACTCCAGTAATTAGTGAATATAGTAATAAGTTTGATAAACTTCTCGTAACCGATCGGTTTCTGGATATAACTGGCAGCATGGGCCTTATAACTTCTAGCAATATCTGCCTCATTATTGGAACTAGTCAGCATTATAACCGGGATCATCATATATTCAAGGTCTTGCTTCAACTGTTCCAGAACCTGGAATCCATCTACCTTAGGCATATTGATATCTAAAAGGATTAAATCAGGCCGGGGATATTTCTGTTTATCTGCATATTCTCCTTTGTGATAAATAAAATCCAAGGCCTCCTGACCATCTCTGACAATATAAAGATTATTTTTCAGTTTTATTTCTTTAAATGCCTTTTTGGCAATCAAGATGTCATCTTCATTGTCTTCAACAAGAAGGATCTGTAAAGGCACCCCCTTAGTAGCTTTATTTTTATCTTTTGCATTCATGATATATCTTCCTCTTTTTCCTGTTTTCTCAAGGCCTTATTTAGCTCTTCTTTTGAAATGGTGCCGTCTTCGATCAATATCTCACCTAACTTCTTTTTCTGCACTTGTTGCTTGGGAATAGTAAAATGAAATGTGCTTCCTTTACCGGGTTCAGACTCGACCCATATCTGGCCTTGATGATCGTCAATAACTCTTTTTACAATACTTAATCCCGCGCCTGTCCCCTCATATTCCTCCTGTTTATGGAGCCGTTTAAACATACCGAATATATCCTTGTGGTATTTCTTATCAATCCCTATACCGTTATCCTTAACATAAAACTCGTATGAATCACCCTTATCCATGCATCCCACCCCTACTTTAGGGTTGATATCTTTATTCTTAGATGAAAATTTTACCGCATTATTAATCAGGTTCAAGAATACCTCTCCCATCTTAATACGGTCACAGTGGACAACCGGCATGTCTTTTGCAATCTTTAGTTCTACCTTGTGTTCCTTAATATCAAATTCGATCCTCTCTATAATCGAACTTACCAGATCATTCATATTAACATCTTCAAATGGATTCTTCACTCTACTAATCCTGGATAGAGTTAAAAGGTCATCTATGAGTCTAGACATTCTACTAATCCCGGACCGGATCCGACTTAAATATTTCTTCCCTTCATCGTCGATCTTATCAGCATAATCCTTCTCAAGAAAACCAGAAAAAGCCTCGATCCCGCGAAGCGGGGCCCTAAGATCATGAGACGCAGTATAAACAAAACTATCCAGTTCGCGATTAACAATTTCCAGTAATTTCTTTTGTTCTTCCAATTCAGCCTTCTTTCGTTCTACATTTGCCTTTGCCTCAACAAGGCTATCAGTCATCTGATTAAAAGACCTGGCCAATTCTCCGATCTCATCTTTCGTATCTATCGTTGCCCTCGCTGTAAGGTCTCCGTAAGCAATCGTACCAGAGACCTTTGTCAATTCTCTAATAGGACTTGAAACAGAACGCGCTATAAGAATAGCCATCACTACGACCACCATCGAAAGTGTTAAGCTGATTATTAACAAGGTATTTCTCAATCGGTGTGCGGATGCAAATATCTCATCGGTATCCATTTTTACAACCATACCCCATCGAAATAAAGGTAAATATCTCCATACAGTCAATACCCCTTGCCCACGGTAATCAACAAAAGTTCCCAATCCCCTTTTTCCCTGCACAGCATTCTGTATATATATCCCTTCTTCGGAATTAATACTTATCTTCCTTTCAAATGCCGCATGCGGGTCGAATCTAACAGGTGTAATAAACACTACCTCATCTCCCATCCTCGAAGCTATGACTGTCTCACCGGTCTCGCCTAAACCTGTATAGTCTTTCACAAGTTCACAAAGTTCCTGATTGTTCATCTGGAGCGCAACGGCTCCGATAAGATCCGCTCCTTTAAAAACCGGTGCGGAGATAAAAAGCGCTGCCTTTTTAGTTTCCGGATAATATTCAAAATCCGAAATCTCTGTCTTCAAAGACTTTTTTGTCCTGATAAACACCTTTGCTAATTCAGAATTCTCATATAACGCAATCTCATAAAGGGATCTGGCATCAGGCCTTTCATTTATTGAAAAGACTACGTCACCGCTAAAACTAATAAGAAAAAGCTCATCATATACAAATGACTTTTGATAATATGTCAAAAATGGCCTGAATCCCTCATCTATGGAACTATATTCCGGTGTATTAACTCCATTGTTATAAAATGCCTCGCTATATCTCTCTATCGCCTCAATAATATCCGAAGTATGTGACAACCTAGTAACATTTCCTTCTTTTTCACGGAGATAAACCATGACCTGGTTAGCTTTATTGTCAGCGACTGCAACAAGGCTATTCGCCACTTCTTCTTCCAACACCTTTCGAGAGCTATCGTAACTTATATAAGTAGCGATAGATAGCGGGACTAAGGCAATAAATAAAAACCATAAAATAAATTTAACAGTAATCCGGAGGTTCCTGAAATCTTTAAATCTTAACATATGCTACTTTATATCCTTTATTCCTTATATGATTAAAAAACGAATGCCTAAAATTATAAGAATAACCGAAACGAATCTCAGGACATTTTGATACGACCTATCGCTTAGATATCGTCTGCTTTTTTCTATAGCGTAAGAAAGGAACCAATACCACAATATATCTGCTAACCAATGCCCCAATGTAAGTATCACTGCCCCTGAAACCCCAAATAACAATGCCTTCATTACAGTAGAAAGGCCTATAGTAGTCCACCATGCAATAAAACCAGGGCTTATAATACTAAAGAAAATACCACCCAGAATCAAACCTTTGCTAAATCCCGAACCAGACCCCTTATCCGGAAGATTCATCTTTGCAGCAGTTAAAAAAATAATTATGCCCATAATTATCAGGGCCACGCCCCCTACTATAGATATAGCTAATAAGAACTCCTTTGAACTAAGGAATCTTTGAAATCCTAAAAATATAACCGCAATAAGAACAAATTCAAGTATTATATGGCCCAGTATTATCCTGAGGCTTGCAAATCTATTAGTCTTTAAAACTTCTCTCACAGTAAAAAAAGTCAATGGCCCCGGTATCATAGCCCCTGAAATACCGATAGTTATGCCTGTAAAAAAGATAAAAAGTAAATTCATCCCTTTCCTCTTTGTAATATATTTTCTATCTTGGCAATCAGCTCATCTCTTTCTACAGGTTTTACGAGATAATCCGAGGCCCCCTTTTTATAGGCCCTTATCTTATCTTCATCTTTATCCAGTGCAGAGATAATTATAATCGGTATTTTTTTGCCATCAACAGGACTCTTATTTAACATCTCACAAGCCTCTATCCCGTTCAATTCCGGCATAAGAAGGTCAAGCAATATTACGTCTGGTTTAAAACTCTGTACGTGGGATAATATATCTCTGGGTGTTGACAAAGTTAAAACTTCATACTTATCCGTATCTTCCAGATTCAATTTCAATATCCTACAAAGATCTTTCTCGTCGTCAACAATCAATACTCTCTTCTTATCCATATTATTTCCTCTGTTAATCATTACAATAATACCTTATACTGTATATAAGTGCAAGGTTAAAGGATCAATCTCTTTTAAGTTTTTTATGCGTTCTTAATGCTGACTCGAGAAGAGACAATGCTTCTTCAAAATTCTTACTTTTATAAAAAATCCCTGAAACGCCATAAGACAAAATCTTCTTTGCTGCAGGGTCGTCTACATAAGCACTTATGATTATCGTAGGTAATTCCTCATTGAATTCCCTGATCTTTTTAAGCGTCTCCACCCCATCCATTGCAGGCATGTTTAAATCGAGAAACAGGATATCCGGCGATTCTTCTTTTACCATCCGAATCGCGCTTTCACCGTCAGGTGCTACTATAACCGAATAGCCTTTCGATTTAAGCCAGAACCTCATAAGCTGCCTGAAATCTTCCTGATCATCAACCAAAAGAACCTTAATATTCTTGTCCATAATTCCCTCCATAAATACAAGTTAACCCTTATCAACTATTTTATGGGTAAAGTAAAAATAAACTTTGTCTCATTGCCTTTTTCAGACTCTGCCCATATCTTACCACCATGTAATTCTACGATTTCCTTTGCGATTGATAATCCTACCCCTGTTCCACTAATATCGGTCGGGATCCTCTCTCCTGTTTGATAAAATTTATCAAAAACCTTTGGAAGATCCTCTTTTGATATCCCAATACCTGTATCCTGAACAACAAGTTCGACCTCATCATCGTTTTTCAAAGTTGCACTTATAGTAATATTTCCATTCTCGGGAGTAAACTTAATAGCATTACCTATCAGATTATTTAAAACCTGGACTATTCTATCAGGGTCCAAGTTCACATCAGGCACGTCCTTCTGGATCTTCTTATCAATCCTGATAGATTTTGACCTGGCCCACAGATGCAAACTTCCAACAGATTCATCAATGACTTTTTCTATAGAGTCATATTTACGCTTGATCTGCATCTTACCTGCTTCAAGCTTTGAAAGATCCAACAAGTCATCTATTAAAATGCCCAGCCTTTTTAAATTACGTTCAGCCAGAGATAAAAATTCTCTCTGCGTTTCAGAAATCTGACCCGTTGTTTCGTTAAGAAGTAAATATATAGATTTTTGAACAGCCACCAGTGGAGTACGTAATTCATGAGTTACATTGGATACAAAACTTGACTTCATCTCTTGCAATTCTTTCTGTTTGGTGATATCACTCAAAACAGATACCATACCGACTGTCTGGCCGTTTTTATCTTCTATAACCGCGCTACTTGACCTCAGAATCTTCTTTGTCTCGTCTCCCTGACTGATTATTTCTATCTCTTTCCCTCCGCTAGAACTCTTAGTCAAAGAGATCAATTGATCCTTCTTGACATTTTCTGAAATAGGCGTACCGATCTTCTCTTCCCCTGAAACACCGAGAAGTTTTTCGGCAGCAGGATTCATCATGATCACGTTGCCTTTGGGATCCACTACAACCAGGCCCTCGGCAATACTTCGTATGACTGCCTCTGTCTCTTTCTTGTCAGCAAGCACCTTTTTGTACTTTTTCCAGGCAATATCCTGGCTTTGAGTCTTCTGCTCGATAATATCTTTATATTTCCTGTCCAATTTTTGATTATTCGTCTCCGCCCTTCTTTCTAATTCTTTAGAAACAATGCTGGATACTATTTTACTAACCTCCTCTGATCGTTGTTTAGAACCCACGACTTCGTTTATTCCTTGAAAAATAATCTGGTTTAAAGATTCATCCATAGGTATATCTGAACCAATACCCCTCCTCTTTTTCTCCTTCTCCTCCTCAAAACGTATCTTTGCCTGGCTTGTTAACCTGGCCAAACGCGCCAACCATAATGCAACTATTATACTGATTACTATAGTTACAATATATATTATAGTAACAGCACCCATATCGAATATCCTCTGATTATTTCTATTAACCTCGTTTGGATTTTAAGGCCTTTTCTATTGCTGATACAAGCACATCTATTTCTAAAGGTTTTGTGAGAAAATCCACAACTCCCAGTTTAAATACCTTTAGCTTATCTTCATCTTTATCCAAAGCAGAAAAAATAATAACGGGTATACCTTTTCCAACCGGGTCATCATTTAACTTCTGACAAACATCCACGCCCCTTGTACTTCCTATAAGGAGATCGAGTATTATGAGGTCTGGTTTAAATGCTTGTACATGGCCTAAGATATCTATCGCACTCGATAGCGCCAGAACATCATACCGCCCTGCCATTTCTAAGTTTAATTCTAATAATTTAAGAAAATGTTCTTCGTCGTCAACAATCATAATTCTATATTTATCCATACTATACTGCTCACCTCCCTATACCCAATCTCTCAGCTAATATATCAGGTAAACCTACCTGAATTATCCTCTCTTGGGTCTTTTTAATATTGTAACTTACACGTTTTATTTTAATCGTACTGGTATCAGTATCATAAATGGCGCAGGAGGCTTTCGGGTCTCCATCCCGAGGCTGACCTACGCTACCGACATTTACAATATATTTAACATCTTTTTGAACTATAATTTTTGCTTCGGAGGAAGAACCTATCTTATCTCCGGTAGAAAAAAAACCCGGCATATGAGAATGACCGATAAAACAAATTTGATCCTGTAAGATCTTAAAATTCGGATAAGCATCATTCATATCAAAGACATAACCCCAGGCTTCCGGAGCAACCAAGGTAGAATGTACAATAGTGAAATTTCCGATTCTATGAGTCAATTTCATCTGGGTTAAAAATTGTATATCAGAACTTTTTAATTGTCTTTTTGTCCATTCTACCGCATGCTTTGCATAGGAGTTAAAGTTCTTTGTATCTGTATAATCCAAGACAGCATAATCATGATTACCAGCAATACAAGTGCAGCCAGTTCTTTCAACCAAATCCTTCAACAGCTGAATGCATTCGTTGGGATTGGCATTATAACCTACTATATCACCTAAAAAAACATACTGGTTTGGCTTCTCCTTGTCGATGCAAGCTAATACCTCTTGAAAAGATTCTAAATTACTATGGACATCTGAAAATAAACCGTATCTCATTATTTTGCTAAATCATCAATCGAAACCCCTAAAGCAGACGCAATTTTAGTAATTGTCTTCATAGTAGGGTTGTCATTTCGTCCCGATTCTATTTTTATAATTGTATTATACGTAACATTGGATAGTTTAGAAAGCTTATCCTGTGAAATATTCAATTTCTTCCGATATCTTTTTATATTGTAAGCTAAAATACTTTCTTTTGGCATTTTGGCACTATAGTATTATTTTACTATTATTATTTACCCACTACTATAAAAATCTACCCTACAATACATCTTTTGTCAAGTTACCTCAATGTTTACCATTTATATATCTCTTTATAACCTTCTTTGCTTGAACCAATGCCTTATTCCTATGACTTATCTTATTTTTTTTCCTCATACCTAACTGGGCGAATGTCTCTTTGTATCCATAAGGTATAAAAATAGGGTCGTATCCAAATCCGGATTTACCTATGGCCTTAAAGCCTATCCTACCTTTAGACCCACCCTCTACTATGCCAATTAGCCTTCCTTTATCTGCAATAGCTATGCAACATCTAAACTGGGCATTCCTCTTACTTGAAGGAACGTCTTTTAGCAACATTAAAACCTTCTTATTATTGCTGTCATACGTAGCGCCTTTTCCTGAAAAGCGTGCAGAATAAACGCCGGGCATATTTCCAAGGAAGGCAATCTCAAGGCCTGAATCATCTGCTACAACCAGCTTTTTCAAAAACCGTGAAACCTGGATTGCTTTCTTTATTGCATTGGCCTCGAGGGTATTGCCGTCTTCTTTTACTTGTGGAACATCCTTAAAACTATTGAGGGAGATAACCTTTAAAGGTAGGCCTTTTAGAAGAAGTTTTATTTCCTTAAGTTTATCCTGATTTCTGGTAGCTACAATAAGCTCTCTCACAAATCTATCTTTAGTATTCTACGCTGCAGGGTAATAAGCCTTTCCATACCCTTCTTTGCAACTAAAATCAATTCATCCAATTCCTTCTTAGAAAAAGGTGTCTTTTCCGCAGTCCCCTGTATCTCTACCAACTTTCCATTGCCAGTCATAATTATATTCATATCCACCTCTGCCTTTGAGTCCTCTTCATAATTCAAATCCAGGTAGTTTTCTCCGTCTATAATGCCGACGCTTACGGCAGCAACATAATCTTTTACAGGCAAGACTCCTATCACACCCTGTTTTTTTAAAGTTAACAAAGCATCCATAAGGGCGACAAAACTCCCGGTGATACTCGCAGTACGGGTCCCTCCGTCTCCCTGTATCACGTCACAATCAATCCAAATAGTCCTTTCTCCTAATTTATCAAGTTCTACGACCGAACGTAGGCTTCTGCCAATAATACGCTGTATCTCATAAGTACGGCCGCTCTGTTTGCCGCGAGATGCTTCTCTCTGTATTCTGGACTGACAAGAACGCGGGAGCATACCATATTCTGCTGTTATCCAACCTGAACCTGAATTTCTTAAAAATGGCGGGACTTTTTCTTCTACTGAGGCAGTACAAATAACCTCCGTACTTCCTATCTTTATCATACAGGAACCTTCTGCAAATTTCATAATGTTTCTTTTTATATTTATCTTTCTCATTTCGTCCGGTCTTCGCCCATCCTTCCTCATACATTCCTCCTCATTTGATACTAACAATCGCTGGAAAATCTTCTATTATCAACCTATGTATCGCCTCTGTTCCTAAATCCTTATAAGCTAAAACAGTATTGCCTTTAATCTTTTGTGATAAATACGCGCCTGCACCACCGATTGTAACAAAATATACTGCGCCAAATCGTTTTATCATAGATGTAACCTCATACGAACGTTCACCTTTACCTATCATGCCTAAAAGGCCATTTTTCAATAATACTAGTGAAAAAGGGTCCATCCTGAAACTTGTAGTCGGACCACATGAGCCAATAATCTCTCCGGGTCTTGCAGGCGTAGGGCCAGTGTAATATATAGTCTCGCCCTTAATAGAAACAGGTATCTTTCCTTTCGATTCCAATGTATTGACCAGCCTTTTATGGGCAGCATCCCTCGCTGTTAAAACCGGACCAGTCAGTAAGACTTCTTCTCCTACCTTCAAGGTTTTTATAATATCTCTTGTTAATGGTAAATTTATTTTTTTCATAATTATTGGTTAAAAACTCAAACCACCTTTCCCGCATCCCTAGTTGCATGGCAACTGATGTTAACTGCAACAGGTAAACCTGCTATGTGAGTCGGATAAGTCAATACACTTACTCCGAGGGCAGTAGTCTTGCCACCCATGCCCATAGGT
Organism: Candidatus Omnitrophota bacterium; assembly: GCA_018824145.1. Classification (GTDB taxonomy): domain Bacteria; phylum Omnitrophota; class Gorgyraeia; order Gorgyraeales; family Gorgyraeaceae; genus JAHJHC01. The sequence continues at coordinate 82,156 of JAHJHC010000032.1, forward strand.
CCGATCTTCAAGTTATTAACTTTCTTAAATAGCCTTTTCTCTAACCTTGCAATATGAGGTGCTTTATTATAGTTACCCACTGGTCTTAGAATCGCCTCTTTAGAAAGAGACACTGCCTTATCAAGGGTCCCGCCAATACCTATACCTATATATAAAGGAGGGCATGACTTTGATCCAGATTCTCTGACAACACGAACCACAAAATCTTCAATAAGAGAAGAAGGGTCCGTAGGCCTAAACATCTTAGTCCTACTAGAATTTTCACTACCAAAGCCCTTTACTATGACTCTTATATCCATTTTATTACCCGGAACAATCTTAGTATAAATCACAGGCGGCAAATTTGTATTGGTATTTTTTCTTATTAAGGGGTCTTGAACGATAGACTTCCTAAAATAACCATCCCGGTAAGCATTAGCTATGCCTTCTAAAATAGCTTTTCTAATGTCACCTTTTATTTTTATGTCCTGGCCTATTTTAAGATAGGACACCACCATGCCAGTGTCCTGACATATGGGAAGTCTTTTCTCTTTGGCAATCAATGCATTTTGAATAATAATATCCAGGATGCGCCTTGCCTTAGAATTAGTCTCTTTTTTTCTTGCACGTCGAAGAGCAAGCAGCACGTCTTTTCTTAATTCGATGTTTGCCTTTATGCATAAGGCTCTTACTGTATCTGTAATAAGTTTACTATTTATAGTCCGCACTACCTCATCCCTAAGATCTTATGTACCTGTGGTATAACCCTAACGTTGTTCAGTCTTTCTCTCGCTCTATCAAAAAATGTAAACAATAAATCGACCTTCTCAATACTACCATTATAACTAGATGGCTGAATAATAAAAGGTATATTTCTATCTACTGTCTCTACTATAGAAATGGCCTCTATAATATCAGACAAAAGTGTCTTTCTAGTAACAACTGCTTTCACAAAGAGTTCTTTCTTGAGACCTTCTTTCAAAAAATCCGCATGCTCTCCCCAGTAGGGTCTAAGCCCTGTTGAAGACGGAAGCTTCAAATCCATACTTATAATATCCACGCAATCCAATATATCTAAAAGCCTGTCTTTTAATGTCCCGTTCGTCTCGAGGTAAATCTTAATCTTTTTCTCTTTTAAAACCGGCAATATCTCTTTTAAAAAATCAGCATGTAAAAGAGGTTCTCCTCCTGTAAAAGAGACAGTTTTATTCTTTGCATCTATGATCCTTTCAATAACCTCAGAAGGCCCATATTCCAGAAAGGTGTCTTTTTTACTCTCATCACAAAATCTACAACCCAGGTTACATCCGTAGAACCTCACAAAAATCTGTTCTTCTCCCACGTAAGGCCCTTCGCCTTGAACTGAACTAAAAATCTCTGTAATTTTGGCTTTTTTCATTTCTGGAAACCTTTTGTCCTCAATCTACACGCATCGCACCTATTGCATGGGCTTTTTCCACCTTTATAGCACGACCATGTAAGCCCAAGGGGAACGTCTAATTTCCTGCCAAGGCAGACTATCTCTTTTTTTGTCTTATTTAAAAGTGGGGCCTCTATCCTGATACCCTTGGTCTTTGTAGCCTCTCTTAAAAGCTCATTATACTTCTTGAAATAACGGGGCCTACAATCCGGATATCCTGAAAAGTCTATTTCATTTGCACCTATAAATATAACCTTAGCCCCTATCGCCTCAGCAAATGATAAAGCAAAACTTATAAAAATAGTATTTCTAGCCGGGACATAAGTAGGCGGGATATCTATTTTCCCGGAATCCAGGATTCTGTCTTTAGGTATCGGGATCTTTTTGTCTAAAAGAGAGCTTCCTTTCCATGGCAATTTTATTTTTAAGACAAAATATTCGGAATGCGATATGCCGGCTATTTTCTTTGCAAAGGAGATTTCCTTTTTATGCCTCTGAGCATAATCAAAGATAAGACAATACGTCTTATAACCTTTTTTTTTGGCATAAAAAAGCGTGACTGCTGAATCCATGCCTCCTGAGAGTAGAACAACTGCCTTTTTCACAGAATCCTTCCTTAAATACACTCTAAACTAAAAACTCAAAAGTAAAAAGGTAAAACCAAAAGTCAAAAGTTAAAATTGGCGTTTAAAAATTTTGGATTTTTAGTTGTAGTTTTTACTTTTTCGTTCTTAATTTTGACTTTTTATGCTCGCGGATGCACCTTTTCGTAACTCTCTCTCAATCGTTCCGTTGTAACATGGGTATAAATTTGAGTGGTAGACAAATTTGCATGTCCAAGAAGTTCCTGCACTGATCTCAAGTCTGCCCCTTTATCAAGCAAATGAGTCGCAAAAGAATGTCTCAAGGAATGCGGGGATATTTTTTCATTCAGGCTTGTCTTACGGATATACTTCTCAACGATCCTACGCACTGCCCTGTCACTTATACGCCTTCCACTTTTATTCAAAAAAGCTGCCTTTTTCTCTTTTATATCTGAGGGATTAAGGCCTTCGAGATAATTTCGCATTGCCCTTAATGCCCTATCTCCCACCGGAGCCAGCCGTTCCTTCTTGCCCTTGCCAAAAACCTTAATCACACCACTTATAAAGTCGATATTATCCCTATTAAGACCTACCAGCTCACTCACCCTTATACCGCTAGAGTAAAGAGTTTCAAGGATAGCCCTGTCCCTCAAACCATATATATCAGAAATATCCGGTGATTCAATAAGTTTAACCACCTCATTCGCATCTAAAAATAAGGGGAGTTTCTTATCTAACTTCGGAGTTTGAAGTCCTGCGGCAGGACTGGATTTAAGATATCCTTCCCTACAAAGAAATTTAAAAAAACTCCTGAGACAAGCCATTTTTCTTGCTACACTCTTTTTTGAAAAATTCTTTTCTTTGAGACGCGCCAAAAACAACCTAACATCTATAGGGGTAATCTTTTCCAATGGTTTTTCCTTAAGCGAATCACTAAATTCTCTTAAATCTATCTGATAGTTTATGAGTGTATGAAGAGAGGCATTCTTCTCAACCTTAAGGTAAGTTACGAATTTTTGTATGTAACGGTCTAGCATGTTATGAATCGGCGAGAAATAGCTAGTTACCCCGTAGCGAGCATATTAATGCATTAAGATGCTCGCTACGGGGCAGGCTACTCTTCTTTAGAAGGTAATTTGCGCGACATATGTTTGCACTTAGGATAATTACTGCAACCATAGAAATGGCGACCTCTTTTGGAACGTTTCTCTATAAGCAGCCCATCACAACCCGGTTCCGGACACCCTACGCCGGTTGGTATAGGCTTTGCAAACCTGCAATTTGGAAACATAGAACAACTTAAAAAACGACCGTGTCTACCCCACTTTATAACCATAGGCTTTCCACATTTATCACATACATCAGAAGTCGCGACAGTCTCTCCCTTAACCTTTCTCATATTTACTTTTGCAGATTCGACATCCTTCTCAAAAGGAAGATAAAAATCTTTCAATAAGTCAATCTTGGATCCTTCGCCTTCTTCTATTTTATCCAGGTCTTCTTCCATCTTGGCAGTAAATTCTAAATCCAATATCTTTGAAAAACTCTTCATAAGGAGATCCGTAACCACTATGCCTAACTCAGACGGATAGAAATAACCTTCTTTTCTCTTTACATAATTGCGCCCGACAATTGTCTGGATAATAGGAGCATACGTACTCGGCCTTCCTATACCATACTCTTCCAATGCCTTTACTAAAGATGCCTCGGAAAATCTAGGAGGTGGTTTTGTAAAATGTTGACTCGGATTTAAGTTTATGAGAATAAGTTTTTCATCGACTACTAAAAGGGGCAATGTCTTCTCAGCCTCCTTCTGTTCGCCATCTTCCTCATAAACAATACTACAACCAGAGAATATTTTCTGAGAACCTAGTGCCTTAAATAAGCACTTGCCTGCGGTTATCTCTACAGTCACTGACGAGAATACTGCAGGAGACATCTGGCTCGATATAAACCGGTTCCAAATAAGCGTATAGAGTCTAAACTGATCCACACTCAGATGGTTTTTTATGCCTTCAGGTTCCCGGAAAGGTAATGTCGGCCTTATGGCTTCATGCGCCTCTTGGGCAGTCTTTTTTGATTTAAATTTATTAGGTGTCGCTGGTACATATTGTTTGTCATATTTTTTAAGTATATAGTCCTTTGCAGCATCCTGCGATTCCTTTGATATCCTGACGGCATCAGTACGCATATAGGTAATAAGACCCACATTACCCTCTTCTCCCAAATCCAGCCCCTCATATAACTGTTGCGCTACCCTCATAGTTTTGCTGGCGGGAAATTTCAATTTATAAAAGCCCTCCTGCTGAAGTTTACTTGTTATAAAAGGAGGCTGCGCATACTTTCGCTTCTCTTTTTTCTGTATGTCGCTTACGACAAATTCTTCTTTTTGCAACTGGCCGGTTATCTCTTCTGCCTTCTCTTTATCGGGAATCTCTACTTTTTTCCCGTCTATTTTATCAAGCTTTGCAGTAAATTGTGCGTCAGGAATATCCTTTGCTAATTCTGCCTGTCCTACCAAGCCCTGGCGTAGTAGGGCCTCAATCTCCCAATATTCCTTTGTAATAAATGCGCGTATCTCATTTTCCCTATCAACAATAATTCTAAGAGCTACTGACTGGACCCTTCCGGCTGAAAGCCCTCTCCCTACCTTCCTCCACAATAATGGACTAATACTATAACCGACAAGCCTATCTAAAATCCTTCTTGCTTGTTGTGCATCAACCTTATTTATATCTATGTCGCCCGCATGTTTAAACGCCTCCCCAATAGCGTTTTTAGTTATTTCATGGAACACTACCCTGTATATATTCTTCTTTTTTCCGAGAATACCGTATAGATGCCAACTTATAGCCTCTCCTTCTCTATCAGGATCTGTAGCAAGAAAAATCTTATCTTTGCCCTTCGCCTCTTTCTTCAAGACAGATACGGTCTTTTTCTTTTTTGGTATCATTATATATTTGGGTTCAAAGTCATTTTTTACATCTATGCCCATGACGCTTTTAGGCAAATCCATAATATGCCCCATTGAGGAACATACCACAAAATCCTTTCCAAGAATTTTATTTATGGTATTCGCCTTGGCGGGGGATTCTACTATTACAAGAGACTTAGTCATAATTTAATTCGCTTCCTCACTTATATAAATTCGTGTTTCTGACAAAGTTCTTACCTGGGAGCTGACGTACAATTTTTTTTATTTCCAGGTCCAACAAAATCCTGGAAATCTCACCTACGCCCATGCTGCTCGCCTCGGATAACTCATCTATATGCTGAGGTCGGCTAGATAATAAATTATATACCAATAGTTCGCTTTTGTCTAATCTAGGCGTTAAATTCTTTTCTGGTTCTTTTATATTGCCGGATTCCAAATTCAATTCTTCCAATATATCATCACTGCTCTCAGCAAGCTTTGCACCCTGTTTTATGAGTCTATTGGTCCCTTTTGACGTAATTGAATCTATTTTACCAGGGACGGCAAAAACTTC
>JAHJHC010000033.1 GCA_018824145.1 Candidatus Omnitrophota bacterium
GATTTCGCGCATGACGAAAGAATATATTTTAGATATCTTTGAAGAACAGGCTGATAGCGGAGTGGATTTCTTTACTGTCCATTGCGGAGTGACACAGGAAACGCTTACCCGTCTAAAAAGACAAAAGAGACTCATGAATATGGTCTCCAGGGGCGGCGCAATACTTACGGAATGGATGCTAGCAAATAAACGAGAGAATCCTTTATATGAATATTTTGACGATATTATCAGGATAGCGAAAAAATATGACGTGACTTTAAGTCTCGGGGACGGTATGAGACCGGGGACGTTGATAGATGCAACTGACAGGCCCCAGTTACAGGAGCTTATTATACTGGGAGAGCTGGCAGATAGGGCAAGAAAGCAAAATGTCCAGATAATAATAGAAGGCCCGGGTCATATACCGATCGACCAGATAGAATCGAATGTGCTTATAGAGAAAAAGATGTGTAATAATGCGCCTTTTTATGTATTAGGCCCTCTTGTAACAGATGTTGCGCCCGGATATGACCACATTGTAGGTGCGATAGGCGGTGCCCTGGCAGCCTCCTACGGCGCGGATTTTCTGTGCTATGTCACACCTTCGGAACACCTGGGATTACCTGACGAGAAAGACGTGAAAAATGGGGTGATAGCTTCGAGGATCGCTGCCCATGCAGCTGATATAGCTAAAGGGGTACCCGGTGCTTTAAACTGGGATAGAGCGATGTCCAAATGCCGTTTAAACAGGGACTGGAAGGGACAGATAGAAAAATCAATGGATCCCGCGAAACCCATTAATTATAGAAAGAGGTCTTTATCCAAGACCAAAGATGTCTGCACTATGTGCAGCAACTTTTGTTCGATGAAAATCACGGAAAGGAGTTTAAAAAATAAAAATGAGTAAGATGCTTGTGATAGGTTCGGTTGCATTAGATACCGTCATTACTCCTGTAGGAACCTCAGAAGATATACTCGGGGGTTCAGCTACTTATTTTTCTATAAGCGCAAGTTTTTTTACACCGCTCAACCTTGTAGCCACGGTCGGGATGGACTTTCCTGATTGTCACAGGTCTCTTATAAAAGGATTTGGCGTAAACATCAAAGGCCTTGAGACAAAAAAAGGAAAGACCTTTCGCTGGACAGGGTCGTATAAGGAAGATATGAACTGCGCAAAGACATTAGATACCCAGTTGAATGTATTCGCTGATTTCAGGCCTCTGATCCCGAAAGAATGCAAGAATAGCAAATATATTTTCCTTGCCAATATAGATCCTGACCTGCAGTTGCATATACTAAAATGCTTCGGAGACAACAAATTTGTAGGTTGTGATTCCATGAATTACTGGATACAAAATAAACCCTGCGCATTAAAGAAATTGGTAAAGAAGGGCACGTTTGTGTTTTTAAATGACGCTGAGGCAAAACTCTTCTCCGGAGAATCTAATATTATAAAAGCCGGACGGTATCTCCTTTCGCTGGGGCCCAGATTTGCAATAATAAAAAGGGGCGAATATGGCGCTATCCTGTTCGCTAAGGACAAGGTCTTATGTTTGACTACAGCTTACCCGTTAGAAAATGTCTGTGACCCTACCGGCGCAGGCGATACATTTGCAGGCGGATTCATGGGATATCTGGCAAAGATGAATAGAGTAAACGATCAGGTCGTGCAAAAGGCCTTATTATACGGTTCTGTAATGGCATCATTCGCTGTCGAAGATTTCGGTGTAAATAGATTCCTGAAGCTGAAAAAACAGGATATAGAAAAGAGATATAATAGATTTAAGAAGCTGACTGTAGTTTGAAGTTTGAGGGAGGTCCTTCGCCGCCCGAGGCGGATCAGGATCAAATTTGCTTCGCAGGAATATTCAGCGTATGTAGAACGCGGGTGTAGTTCAGTGGTAGAACACGAGCTTCCCAAGCTCGCAGCGTGGGTTCGATTCCCATCACCCGCTCCAGTGCTTGCTTAGATCAGATGGGAATCGGACCCAAAAAAGGGGTTATAGGGGAAAAATGAAACTTATCAAGAGATTTATGAGAAATTTATTTTTATCCGATCCTGCAGCAGTCTTCTACGCAGCCGTCAAATGCTCTGACTGCGGTGAAGAAATAAATGTGAGGATCGAGAGCTCAACTGATTTTCAGATAGCGTATAATGCGCATAACGCAGCTCATTGCTACACGATAAAAAAAGAAATTATAGGAAAGACCTGTTTTAACCTTATGGAATTGACTCTTGCATTGACAAAAAATGCAAAGGTCTTGTTTGTCGATACCAAGGCCTGTGAGTTTCTTAAATTCGATAAAGAGTAGGGACCGTGTTTTACAATAGGCCAGATTTACTTAATATTATAGTGAATCGCATCAATTCCTTTTCCGAGGGATACCGGCAGAACATAGCTGTTATAGGCGAACCTTGTTCGGGCAAGACCACCCTTATAAAAGAGATCCTGTCTTCGGATAAATTAAAAAAGGAATCTATAATACCTATATATCTCGAGATAAAGATAGAGCCGTTCGAATTCTGTGCCAAGAGATTTATAAAATCAGCCATTTTCCAGCTCCTGCAATCAGATCCTCTTTTGACAGCTCCGCATGATACAGTGCTTTTGATAGAAGACTTGAAAAGGACTTACCCCAAGACCGGTCAGACTTGCATAAGGGTCCTGCAGGATATAGAAAAGAACAAATTCGATGAGGCTTATTCGTTTATGTTGGATATTCCCGCGGCGATATTCGAGGAATCCAAGAAAAGATGTGTCCTTATCCTGGACGAGTTCCATAATCTGGATAATTTTATGTTAAAGCATTCTTTTGCGACACTTGCTAAAAAGATAATGATCCAGAAAGATAGCATGTATCTTTTATTGAGCTCCAGAAATACGATGTCTCACCGCATCCTTAATGAAAAACTATCCATGCTTTTTGGTAATTTCGAAAAGATATACATCCCTCCTTTTGATGTGGTCTCATCCAGGGCCTTTATCCAGGGCAACATATGCGGTACGAGTTTTCCTCATGTCTACCTTGACTTTATATCATCCTTCACTGGTAGCAGGCCTTTTTATATGCAGCAGATATGTGATGAGATCGAGAGGGTCGTTTTTTCAAAAAAGGCCGAGCCTAATGATTATGCCGGTCTTATAGAATCCGCATTCACAAGGGCGATCTTTAAGAAATCAGGTGTGATAAATCAATACTTCTCAGGGTTCCTTCTTAAAATATCCGAAGGCAAATTGCTGTCGAAATCCGTATCGGCTCTCCTTGCGCTTTCTTCCGAAAACAAGAAACAACATGATATTGCCAGATCAGCCAATTTACAAGTGCGGGATGTATCCAAGATATTGAATAAGCTTATTGAAATGGATGTCGTTATACGTAACGGCTCGTTGTACAGGTTCAGGGATAAGTTATTCTCTTTTTGGCTCAGGGCCTGTTACATGAAAAGGATCATGTCTTTTAGTATAGACCAGTGTATGGAGGAGGGTTCTTTTAAAAAAGAAGTGTTGAATATGCTCAATACATTCATGCAGGAATTCGAAAAGGAACTTTACTCCAGGATCATCGACCTTTTCAGGTTGTTTAAAAATGACGTGATACAACTAAACGGGAAAAAACATAAGTTTTGCACGTTTGACAATATCCAAAAATTAGAAGAAGACGGGGCCTGTAATAGTATAAATATATTGGCTACGAGTGGTAAGCTTAGGTGGTTGTGGACTATCAAGAAAGAGTATGTGACTGAAAATGACGTTACCCAGATAATAGGAGTCGGCAGAAAAGGCCCGCGTAACAATAATATCAACAGGAACATCCTTGTTTCCCTGGCAGGCATAGATGAAAATGCGTATCTTATGGCAAAAGAGGCAAGGTTTTGGGTCTGGGAGCTGGAGAACCTCAATACGTTGATGGAATTATACGGTAAACCGCATATCGTTTAGAGGCAGAGATGAAGATAGGCGTTGTATCTGATACGCATGTACCTGAGAAGAGTTGTGAATTACCGGCTGAACTTTTGGATGTGCTCAAAGGTTGCAATCTGATAGTCCATGCGGGTGACCTGGTAGACATATGCGTCCTTGAAGACCTGCAAAAGATCTCGAAAGTAGAGGCCGTATACGGTAACATGGATTCTCAAAAAGTGAGGGCAGTGTTGCCGGATAAGAAAACATTAAAGGTAGACGGCAAAAAATTATGCCTTATGCACGGGTCTGGGAAACCTGATAACCTGATAGGGCTCTTAAAAGAGGAGTTTTTTTCGCAGAAACCAGACATCATAGTATTCGGACATTCTCATATGCCTATGAATGAGTATATAGAAGGTATATTGTTCTTTAACCCCGGGAGCGCAACAGACACTGTTTTTTCACCATATAGATCTTATGGTATCATAGAGATCGTTAAAGAGAAGATAGACGCAAAGATACATAAACTATCGAAGTAGTTGCCCGATTTATTGGGCCTTAGAGGTGACCATGGACAGGCTTTGGGCTCCCTGGAGAAGCGGATTTGTAAGGAAAAAGAAAAAAGGGAGATGCATATTTTGTTTGAAGAAGAAAGACGGTAAGGATAGGTTTATAATAAAAAAGACTAAATTCTCGGTTGCCCTATTGAACATATACCCGTATAATAATGGACATATAATGGTCAGCCCGCTCAAGCATGTTAAGGACCTAAAGGCGCTTAAGGACAAAGAGCTTCTTGACCTTATGAAGTTGGTACTAGAGATGCAGTCCTTGCTGGAGAAGAGATTAAGGGCTCAAGGATTCAATATCGGTATCAATGTCGGCAGTGTGGGCGGTGCAGGGTATAATGACCATGTACATATACATATAGTGCCCAGGTGGCCTGGCGATACTAATTTTATGCCGGTTATCAGCCGTACAAAGGTAATACCGCAGTCGTTAAAGGAATTATATAAGGTGCTTACTTAGATATGCTTACTCGTGGAGATATAGAAGAACGGGAATATAAGTATCTTGCTCCTTACGCTATGCACTCTAAGGATACAAAGGGAAGGGTCTATCGTGAAAAAGAGCCGACATATAGATCCTGTTATCAAAGGGATAGAGATAGAGTCGTGCACTCTGCAGCTTTCCGTAAGCTTGAATATAAGACACAGGTATTTGTAAATCACGAAGGTGATTATTATAGGACAAGGCTTACTCATACGCTGGAAGTGAGTCAGATCGCAAGGTCGATTGCGAGAGAGATGAGGCTGAATGAAGATCTTGTGGAGGCTATAGCTCTTTCGCACGACATTGGCCATCCTCCGTTTGGCCACGCAGGAGAAGACGTGTTGGGAGTCTTGATGAAGGACAGGGGAGGATTCGACCATAATCTGCAAGGATTGAGGGTAGTGGATGAATTAGAAGAGAAGTACCCTGATTTTCCCGGCCTTAACCTAAGCTGGGAGGTAAGGGAAGGTATTAATAAGCACACCACTATGTTTGATAAGCCGGAGCGGCTTATAGAATTGGAGCCTAAATTATTCCCGCCCCTTGAAACACAGATCGTTGATGTCGCTGATGAGATAGCTTACGATAACCATGATATAGATGACGGCCTGACATCAGGCCTCTTAAATGAGGACCAATTATCCGGATTAGAGCTATGGAAGACCGCATTGTCGGATATAAAAAAGAAGACTATAAAGCTATCGGATAAGATGCGGAGATACCAGATAATCAGGATCCTCATAGACAAACAGATAAAAGATCTAGTGGAAAATTCCGAGAAAAATATCAAGGATGCCGGGATTAAAGATGTTGCCCAAGTCAGGGCGCATAAGAAAAAACTTATCTCGTTTTCTAAAAGTATGCAGACTAAAAGGACCAGGTTCCGTCATTCTTTAATCGAAAATCTATATAAGAATTTCAGGGTGGTCAGGATGTCTGACAAGGCCAAGAGATTTATCACAGAGCTTTTCGATGTGTATCTGGATAAGCCGGAGCAACTACCGCCTTCTTATCAGGAAAACATCTCTAAATATGGTCTTCATAGGGTGATCTGTGATTATATAGCCGGGATGACCGATAGATACGCACTTAACGAATATAAAAAATTATTCGATCCTTATGAAAGAGTCTGACAAAAAAGAATTTTTATTGAAATTCTATAACTCAAAGCCGATATTATTATTGAGAAATATCCTGACGGAGATAATAGGCGCTAAGGCTAAATGGCTATATTTTGACTCTGAATGTAATCTCGTTAGTGGAAAGGCAAAGGTCGATACTGACATATCGAAGATTTTAACACGGTTAAGATCCAAGCCATCAAAAGAGATCCAGATCTTTACGTGCCTTTCCGGTAAGATGTGTCTTTCTATACCTGTTACACAAGGCGATAATCTTTACGGATATATACTGGTCTTTTATTTAAAATGCGAACCTGACAAAAATCATCTTAGTTTCACCCAAATATTGATAGATACTTCTCTGAAAGAATTCCAAAAGGAACAGGAACTCACAAAGCTGTATGATACCATAAGGCCCAGGGCCATAGCACTTTCTACGATCCATACGGTTCATAGGCTCTTGACTTCGACTCTCGACATGGATGAATTGATAGAGAGGATCGCCAGACTTACCTTGCAGGTAATGAGGGCTAAATATTGTTCGATTATGCTTCTGGATGATTCAAAAGATTACTTGCTGCCAAAGGCTGTTATCGATTTAAAGAATAATACTCGGGGTAAAAAAAGGCATAGGAAGATAAAAGTAGGCAGCTATACCGAAGGCAAAGTCGCTAAGACAGGCAAAACCATCCTACAGCAGAATTTAGTATGTATTCCTCTTATAGAAGAGGACATAATCGGCGTGCTGGTTGCAAGAGATAAAACTAACAAGACGTCTTTTAATAAATTCGATCTGGAGATACTGCTTACGCTTGCGGAGCAGGCTGTGATCGCTATTGGGAATGCCAGGCTGTATGAAGAGCAAGATAAGCTGGCATATGGCAGCATCAAGTCACTAGCAGCGCTTCTGGATGCAAAGTCTCCGAATACATTTACTCATTCCGAACAGTTTGTGAAGGTCGTCCTTGCTATAGCCGAAGAAATGAGATTACCGAGGGAAGAGATCAGGAATTTGCGTTATGCAGCGCTCCTTCCTGATACGGGAAAATTCAGCATCCCTGACGAGATATTGAAAAAACAAGGCGGGCTCTCGAGAGAAGAATATAATATCATCAAAAAACAGCATCTTGAGAGTTTGAAGATATTGGGCCCTTTGGAATTTTTAAAGCCAGCTGTCCCTATTATCATGTATCACCATGAGAGATATGACGGCACAGGGTATCCTGAGGGATTAAAGGGCCAGGATATACCTATCGGTGCTAGGATAATGGCAGTTGCTGATGCATTTGAGGCAATGGTCTCATCAAGACCATATAAGGACACTAAAAAGAGTATATCTCAGGCTATTAAAGAAATAGAACATAATAGCGGTGTACAGTTCGATCCTGGTGTAGTAAATGCCTTTATATCAGTGTCAAAAAAGCCGGAATTCCAAAAATTATATTGAGATAAGCGTATTTTATGGCAAACATCAAACGTCTATTTAAGAATGAGGTGACAAAAAAGATACTGCTCTTTTTTAACGAAAACCCCCAGTCTATCGATACTGCAAAAGGGATATCTATTTGGGTGGGTTGCGATGCGGATACTACACAGAAATCCTTGGATAAATTGGTTAAAGAGGGGATACTTGTAAATCATAAAACAAGCTCTATAGATGCATACTCATATACAAATCAAAAAGATATCCTAAAAAAGATCGAGAGACACATAGAAAAGTTACAATAAAGGATCAAGATAATGAGCACAGGATTTCAGGACAATAAAGAAAGAGACCTGTTTGAGCAGGCCCAAATATCGGATAGAAAGATAAAAAGGAAGACCAGATTCCTTTTGACTCATTTAAAAGATAGCGTAGCCGTCTCTTACGAGAATATAGTCTTTCTCGTGATAGCCTTTGTTATGTCTTGTATTGTGTCTTTTTCGCTGGGAGTCGAAAAAGGGAGGCAGGATATCGGGCATGTGGATCAGCAACGCGAGACCAAGTACAGTAAAGAGGTTTCACAGGTTAAACCGCGGAGATCCAAGGAAGATTTGAGGCCTGTCGAAGAAAAGGTATCCGGTAATACATATATAGTACAATTAGCTGCCTTTAAGAAAAAAGAGGCGGCACAGCAGGAACTTGAAAAATTGGAGAAAATGGGATCCAGGGCATATATAAGACAGTCGGGCAGTTATTATCAGCTTTATGTAGGCACCTTTGACAATAAAGAAAAGGCACAAATGATCTTGAAAGAATTAAAAAATACATATAAGGATTGCTATATTAAAGAAGTAGAGAGATAGGAGGAGTAAAATGTCACAACATCCGAGTTTGAAAAGTTCAAGAGCCGGCAAAAAATTAAGGACTGTTTTGAAACGGTACGAAAGGTTTTTTGCCTTAAAAGAAAAAGGCATCTTAAAAGACGATGCCTCTATATTTGGTATGCCGAAACTTAAAATAGTGCGTACAAAAATAAGAAAAGAAAAGGCAGCAGAAAAGCCTGAAGATGCACAGGCTGTTGCAGCTGAAAGTGAAGCAACTGCTCCAAAAGGTGCAGCAGCAAAAGGGACAGCCCAAAAAGGCGCAGTCCCAAAGGCAGCAGGTAAAAAAGAAGAGAAAGATAAGAAGTAGACCTGTTTCCCGTAGTCTCGTCATAACCGGAGGTATATATGAAAATCGCAAAAATATTCAGTCTGATATTTTTGTTAACCTTTTTTTTACACAACAGTTTTCTGGCAGCACAAGATGCTGCAGCTACAGCAAGTGTAGAGGAAGAATTCCCGAAACTGGGCTTTGTAAAAAATAAAGGTGCCAATATAAGGGCAGGGGACAATATAAATTACGAAAGTCTGTGCAAGTTAGAAAAGGGAGACCCTATTAAGATAATAGGCAAGCGTTACAGCTGGTACAAGATCATATTGCCTAAAAAGGCTCATATATATATTAAAGACGATTACGTAGACCTGACAGAACAAAAAGGTATCGGCATAGTCAACGCGTCGCGCGTAAACTTAAGGGCTGGTCCTGACACAAAATATTCTATTACGGGCCAGGTCTCAAAGCCTCAGGAGTTGAATATAGTATCAGAAACTGATGGCTGGTATGCGATAGAGCCGCCTAAAGGAACTACAGGATGGATCAATTCCAGCCAGATAATGTATACCCTGGATAGCATAGGTATTGGACGAGACAAAGAGGATAAATGAGATTTGTAATAACGCTATCGATTTTTTTCCTTGCAGTGATGATACATGAATATGCCCATGGTTGGATCGCATGGAAGCTGGGTGACGCTACAGCTAAATCGCAAGGCCGCCTTACGCTCAATCCTATTGCCCACATCGATCCAGTAGGCACGGTTCTTCTGCCCCTCATTCTTTTTATAACCCATTTGGTGACCAGGGCGCCTCTTATATTGTTTGGCTGGGCAAAGCCCGTACCTGTAAATTTTCGCAATATGCGAAATCCAAAAAGAGATATGATATGGGTGGGATTGGCAGGGCCTACTGCAAACGTACTCTTTGCGGTTCTAATATCTTTTATATTAAAGTCTCCTATAGTCATGATGAGCCCTTTTTTTACAGCCATCTTGAACGTGGCGATCATATTAAATCTGGTTTTAGCTGTATTTAATATCTTACCTATCCCTCCGCTTGACGGTTCAAGGGTCCTCATGGGGATATTACCGAGAAAGTTGAGCATGGAGTATGCGAAACTCGAGCCATATGGTTTTATTATTATACTCGGCCTGGTTTATTTAGGGTTGCTGGGTACTGTCATCTGGCCGCTTGTTATTTTCTTATCCGATTTATTAGGGGCATCGCTATGAAAAAAGCCTGTGTACGTCTTGGTAAAAGAAGTTACGATATACTGGTCTGTTCGAATGAATTCGATAAGCTGGGCAGGTTTATCCGTCCCTTAAGGGTCGGTACTGACGCTATAATAATAACAAACCCTAAGATAAAAAGGCTTTTTGCTAAAAGGATCGAGAGGTCTTTTATATCAGCTGGTTTTAATGTCAGGTTCGAAATAGTCCCCGATTCTGAAAAGGCCAAATCAGAGAGATATTGCAGCAGACTTTTAAACAGCATATCTAAATTTGACGGTTCCCGCCGGAGGGTATTCATAGTAGCTTTAGGCGGCGGTGTGATCGGAGACCTGGCAGGTTTTGTCGCGAGTATTTATAAAAGGGGTGTGCCGTACATACAAGTCCCGACTACACTGCTGGCGCAGGTGGATTCGGCAATAGGAGGGAAGGTGGCAATAGACCTCGAGGTCGGAAAGAATCTCGCAGGCGCGTTTTATCAGCCCCGCCTTGTGTTCAGCGATGTGACTTTACTAAAGAGCCTGCCGAAAAAAGATCTGGTGGCAGGTTTGGCAGAGGTCATTAAATACGGCGTCATAAAATCACCTTCTTTATTCGGCTTTCTAGAAGAAAATCACACCAGGATACTCAAAGGAGATGGAGATACTCTTAGATATATCGTATATGCATGCAGTACGATAAAGGCAAGGGTTGTAGAAAAAGATGAGCAGGATAATAGAGGCCTCCGTGTCGTACTGAATTTCGGCCATACGATCGGCCATGCAATCGAGGCTAGTGCGCATTACAGTAAATCATACAGCCATGGCCAGGCCGTGGGGCTTGGTATGATCTCTGCATCATTCATTGCAAAAGAGCTCGGTCTATTTGACGCAAGGGCGTATACGAGGCTCAAACTCCTTATAAAAAAATTAGGCCTATTGACTAATCTGAAAAACCTGGATGTAAAGGATATATTTCAGGCATTGCAACACGACAAAAAATTTATTCATGGAAAAAACAGGTTTGTGCTTCCTGTAAGGATAGGGAAGACCGTTGTTAAGGAAAATATCCCGGGTTCGCTGGTAAGAAGGTCTATTTCTCAATTATTCGAATGATGACCCATAAAATCACAGGGTTAAAAAAAGATAAAGAACGGCTGAGGAAACTTAAAAATATAGAAAGATTAATAGGATATCGTTTTAGAAACAAGGCGTTATTAAACCAGGCCCTCGTACATAAGTCCTACGCGAACGAAAAATACAAATCAAAATTCTACGATAACGAAAGACTGGAATTCCTGGGGGATTCTGTATTAGGCGTTATTGTCAGCAGGATCCTTTACGATGATTGTCCTCTAGAGGACGAGGGTGTCTTGACGCGCTATAAGTCACAGCTTGTAAGCGGGGCAACGCTTGGCCGTATAGCAAAAGAATATAAGATAGGTGAATATCTGCTCCTGGGTAAAGGAGAAGAGGTCTCCGGAGGCAGAAGGCATGTCTCCAATCTTTTATGCGCGTTAGAGGCGCTTATAGGCGCAATATATCTTGACGGCGATTTAAAAGCGGCGTTTAGATTCATAAACAAGATATTTAGGCAGGAGATACAGCTCGTAAAAGACGGCATGGGGTCAAAGGATTATAAATCAGTGCTGCAACAGCTTGTCCTGAAGAAATTCAAGGCCATCCCAACATATAAAATAATCTCAGAAATCGGGCCTGACCATAAGAAACATTTTATCGTAGAGGTCTTGATATTAGGTAAGAGATATGGTATAGGTTCGGGACCTAATAAGAAGACTGCCGAGCAGTCCTCAGCCCAGGAAGCCTTTGCCTCGATAGAGAAGATAGAACAGACTGATTCTTAGGGGATGTAAAACTTACCGTAGATCCAGGGTGAATTCCTCACCGTTATCCTTTTCAATCCTTACAAAATCTTTTGCAATAAGTGTGAGTTTACCGTCTAGAAGGGGGTCGCCTTGCCTTACTATCCTATTATTTATAATTGCCCATTGCTCTTCAGGCCCGTAGACAATGCCATTTAGTTCAAGGACCCTCTCGAATTCGATAGACGACAGGTAGTCTTTGCTGAAAAAGTCCTTTTTGTCCCTGATAGAAGGGGAGGATGCAATATTTATCTTTGAAATATAGCTGTATAAAACAATAGAGCCTAAAAGAGATATTATAAACACTAAGGATGCGATGACTATCACTGTCCATCTTATTTCAGAAGGTTTAGGGCTTACAGCGGAAGTTTTCTCCTCTTTTACAATGATAGGAGGGAGCTTTTCATTGTTTATTACGGATTCTTTTCTGGCTTTTTTTATGGCATCGTTTATTATACTCATTCGAATATACCCTCGATTTCCCTACAGGATTTTTTTATGATATCACCGTCGATAGTCTTGGTTTCTCCGACATATCCTGCCAGGAGTGCCTTGTCACATATGATATTTATCAGGCGCGGCACCCCTCTCGAAAATCTATAGATCTCATCCATGGCATCTTCATTGAAAAAATTATTACCGTAAGAGCCCGCTACATTGAGCCTGTGGGATATATATCCGCCTGTTTCATGTCTATCGAGAGGCGTTATATGGTATCTTATAGTTATTCTTTGTCGAAGCTGAGCCAGTTCTCTGGATGCAAGTTTTTGTTTTAATTCAGGCTGCCCCACCAGGATGATCTGCAATAATTTCTCTTTTTCTGTCTCCATGTTTGATAATAGACGTATTTGTTCAAGAAGGGTAGGTTTTAGATTCTGTGCCTCATCTACTATAAGGAGGACGTTATTGTTATGTTTTAATTGTTCAAGGAGGAATCTATTCAGTTCATTGAGCATGGTGATCTTGTTTTTATTCTTCAACTGGATGCCGAAATCCTGCACGATTGCCTGTAAAAGCTGGATCTCGGAAAGATTCGAATTCATGATAAAGGCAGTCTTGGTATGTTCATCGAGAGAATTCAAAAGTGCCTTGCATATAGTCGTCTTGCCAGTGCCTATCTCTCCCGTGACTTCAAGAAATCCCATGCGCTCTTCGATACCGTATTGCATATTAGCTATGGCCTCCTGGTGTTTTTTACTAAGGTATAGAAAGCTGGGGTCCGAAGTCACAGTAAAAGGTTTTTCAGTTAAATTATAAAAAGGGAGATACATAATATAGATTACACCTCTTAGTGAAATTATAACACTTTTATGAGGCAGTAGCAAAGGAAAAAACGCCTGGTTATAGAGATACTCTCCGAGAAGAGATTGTCCGCTCAGCTGAAAATTTTCCCGTATAGACTAAGATATCCATACGGGACCGCTTTTTATTCCGCATTTTGGCGGGGGCGGAAAAACTTGCCGACACAAAAATTGTGTCGGCTTCGAACAGTTTCCGCCCTTTTTGCCTCATAGAATGTGGCAAAAAAAACCGCCAAAATGCGGAATAAAAGGCTAAATTTTCAATTCGCGGACAATCTCTTCTCGGAGAATATCTACGATGGTTCATAATCAATATACTTGAATATTATCGATTTATAGTTATACTACTATATATAAACGTTGAATGGCTGAATTGGACGTTATTATACGAGGAGGGCGGAAGATATGTGGAATGGAATAAATAGAAGGAAGTTTCCCCGGGCTAATTATCCTTGTAAAATCACAATAAGAAAAAAAGACCAGCCCGACAGCCTGTCGACTCAGACTGAGAATATAGGGATAGGAGGTATCTGTTTAATGCTTACTAAAGACTTAGGGATATTTGCGCCTGTTGAGATACAACTGGATATTATGGATGGTCAGCCTAATATAGAATCCGAAGGGTCGATTGTCTGGGTAGTAAGTAAGAAACTAGGTAGAGACGTAGCATTTGACACGGGCATAGAGTTTACAAATTTAAAAAGAGAGGATGAGAGCAGGATAAGTAATGTAGTAGATAATATCCTCAGGGAATCGACGTAGATACACAAGTCCCTTGGCCTTGACAAGAGGCCAATATTGTGCTATTTTATAGATTATGGATCTGGAAAGAAGAGATTCTAAAAGATCAGGGTTTTCTTTTCCCATACGCTATCAGCTTAAAGGCTCTCAAAGATTCGGGAACACGGTAGGTAAGGATATAAGCGATAGCGGTATGAGATTTATTTCGAACGAATTTTTTCCTCTGGCTACACACCTTATCTTTGAAGTCCAACATCCCATGAATCGCCAACTCATGAGAACACTCGGAGAAGTGATGTGGGTTTCAACCTGGCCGTATCACGAAAAATTTTCCGTAGGCGTGAAATTTCTAAGCTCCCCAATGTCAGTCTGAAATCCCCCCCCCCATTATTTAAGCAGCCACCTTGACAAATCCGTGATCGACATGTATACTTTTTTTACGTCATGGCTGAGCGAAAAAGTAAGCCCAACATAAATAAGATTTTTGCCTTAATGGATGTGCTCAATAAGGACAAGAGATATAACCCTGAGTCATATTCTTTTGTCATGTCTGCGCTGGAGTTTACCACCAGGAAGTTAAGGAAAAAAGGTCATGTGACTGGCCTGGAGCTTTTGGTAGGCATAAAGGAGCATGCCATTGAAAAATTCGGCCCTATGGCACGGACTGTTTTGGAGCATTGGGGAATAAAGACCACCAATGACTTTGGTGAGATTGTATTTAACATGATAGACGTAGGCATACTCGGTAAGTCTGACCAGGATTCCAAAGAAGATTTCAATAATAGCTTCGATTTCAAGTCTACTTTTGACAAAGGCTGTAAATATACCATCCGGTAGTATCCAAACAAGCCACCATACCCAATTTTTTTACCGCCTAGCTAAAAACATTGCGCTTTAGCACTACCCTGGTCAGTGGGTTTCGGGGCTTCTTTTGTGCGAACGGGCCCCCGTACCGACATATTAAAATTTTAAGACGTCGATACGGAGCAGGCATGGTGTCTTTTTGCCAGAGGGCTACGGCTGTCTGGCACTGGAATGATTTTGCCGTCCGCTACGGTCCGCCTGAGGCGGATCCTTGCTTGCGGACTTTTGCCAAAATCTTCCTGATGTGCCAGACAGCCGTAGCCCTCTGGCAAAAAGACTCCATTTAGATAAAGATTGTATTTGACGTCAGTGTGTTTTTGGAATACACTTATTGTATATGAAAAACATATTGGTGCTTTATATTATATTATTAGGCGTTTTATTATCCGGATGTGTAACACAGGAATATAACACTGCCACCGGTAAACAGGACATTATGTTTGTAAGTACCGAGAAAGAGATCGATATGGGACGGAGTATCGCCAAAAGCATAGAAAATAACCCGGATATTGAATTAGACCCTGACCCTCTAATGACAGAGCGTGTTATAAACGTTGGCAATAGGATAGCTTCGGTAGCTGACAGAAAAGAAGTAAACTATACATTTAGGGTAATAGATAAGGATGAGGTCAATGCCTTTGCTTTGCCGGGAGGTTACATCTTCGTTTACAGGGGGCTGGTAGAAAAGGTCGACTCTGATGATGAATTAGCTTCTATTATAGCCCATGAGATTGCCCATGTTGTTGCAAGGCATTCTATTAAAAGACTGCAGGGAGGTCTTGGATATAATATATTACAGATATTAATGGTCGTGTCAGGTACATCCGGAAGAGATGCGGGAAATGTAGACAAGGCGCTCGGCCAGCTTATGATGTCATATTCCCGAGAGGATGAGGCCCTTGCTGATAGGCTAGCAGTCAGGTATCTAAAAAAAGCAGGTTTTAATCCCTGGGCAATGGTAGACTTTCTCGAAAAACTTAAAGAGGTTCATAGAGATGCGCCTATAAGGCCTTATACAAGCTACCGATCGCATCCGAATATTGCCGACCGTATCCGTATGGTTAAACAGGAACTCTCAGGCGAGGTCGATTTTACAGACTACATGAATAAGCCGGTTGAACAGTTACGTTAAACTGTTATTTTACAGTATAGGAAAGTATTCTATACTTTCCTATACTGCTGGGTAGGTTTGGAAGGGTGCAGGCACCCTTCCAAAGGGGTGACAGCGGAAAAATGCGACGAAAAGGAGCATTTTGTAGCGTCATAGGGGCGAAGCCCCTATGAAAAGTTCCGAGGAGTGAAGCGACGAGGTAACTTAAAGGAGGGATGAATGCAGAAGAGGAATGATTTTACAACAGAAGATCCATGGCGTATTTTTAGAATTATTTCTGAGTTTGTCGAGGGGTTTGATGAATTGTCCAAAATCGGCCCTGCTGTTACTGTGTTCGGTTCGTCGAGGACAAAACCCGGTGATAAATATTACAGTATCGCAGAGAAAACAGCAGCTCTTCTTTCAAAAAATGGGTATTCGATAATCACAGGGGCTGGCCCAGGCATAATGGAAGCCGCTAATAAAGGCGCTAAAGAAGCAGGAGGCGTCTCAATAGGTTTAAATATACAGGTACCCATAATCCAAAAACCGAATAAATTCATAACAAAGCTTCTGGACTTTAGATATTTTTTCTGCAGGAAGGTGATGTTTTTAAAATATGCCAAGGCATTTGTTATATTTCCGGGAGGTTTTGGGACAATGGATGAGTTCTTCGAATCTGTAACACTTATCCAGACAAGAAGGGTAGGGAGTTTTCCTGTTTTTCTCGTAGGCAGCGAATACTGGAAAGGCCTGATTTCTTGGATGAGAGAGGCTATGTTGAAGAAAGACCGCGTACTAAAAGGTGATCTGGACCTATTTCGTGTTGTAGATACCCCTGAAGAGATATTGGAGAATATAAAGGTTTTTTATTCGCATCCGAAGAGATCTGGTGTATAATAATTTGTCCGCCTCAGGCGGACTCATTAAAAATAACGGAGGTGTTGTATGAAGAAAAAGAAGAAAAGGAGGGAAAAGCCAGCAAAGAGAAAAGTGGTCAAAAAAACAGCAAAGAAAAAAGCCATAAAAAAGCTAAAGAAAGCTGAAAGGGTTACGAAAAAGAAGAAAGCCCAAAAGCCGCAAAAGAAGACCGCAAAAAAAAGCATTATTCCTCCCGGGGCGTCTTTGGAAGAGATAGGGGTAGTATCGCACTATTTTCCTAAAGTCGAGGCAGCAGTAGTAAAATTGACGAAAGGAAGTCTTTCTTTGGGAGATACGATTATCATAAAAGGCCACACCACTGAATTTAAAGAAAAGGTGGATTCTTTGCAACTCGATCATGCTTCAATATCAAATGCGTCTACGGGACAGGAAGTAGGTCTAAGGGTCAAATCAAAAGTCAGGGAACATGATGTCGTATATAAATTAATCGTTTAAATTTAGCCAACAATCTTTGAATGGACACCTTGAATTTTAAAGTTGGATATGATATAATATTTATTGAAGCCGATAAAGTTACAAAAATGTGCCTAAGATAAGGCAAAGCTGGATCGGGCTATACGATCAATCTTTATCGGCTTCTTTTTTTGTGCAACTAGGCATATGGTAAAATATTACATAGAAGAGAATTTTGGAGTTATTGAGTTTAATGATCCTGATTCAAAGGTTAATTTGCTCTCAGACGGAAACCTGGAAGTATTAAAAAGCATCATCGATAATTTTATAAAAAATTTCAGAAAAATCAACATTAAGGCATTATTTTTTATCAGTAAAAAAGAAAACGTTTTTATAGCAGGGGTAGACATCAGGGAGCTATATGATATTCGCACAAAAGAATCAGCCCTCCGGATGTGTGAGAAGGGTCAGGAGCTATTCAATAAAATCGAGGATCTTCCTGTCGCGACTTTTGCAATTATAGACGGGGTATGTCTTGGCGGCGGATTGGAATTAGCCCTTTCTTGCGACTGTATCCTGGCGGTAAAAAGTAGGAAAATTAAAATGGGACTACCAGAAACAAGGCTTGGGATTTATCCAGGTTTCGGCGGTCCGCATAGATTAGCAGAAAAAATAGGCTGTAAAAAAGCCGACTCGCTTATTAGTACCGGCAATCTTATCGATCTAAAAGAGGCGAGGCGTTTGAATATAGTCGATAAGATCATCTTGGATTCGGAAAAATACCACTATCAAAAACTTGTAAAGCTTCACAGAAATCACCGTACGGGGATTTCTTTGCCGTCACGCATTGAACTTGAAAAGAGAGAAAGAGAGGTTTTGTCAGAAAAGATACTTCAGGAACCTGCCAGGAATTCGTTATCCGGATTCCTGCTTGTGAGTAAATACAGGAAGTATCCTTGGTTAAAAGCAGGGACCGAAGAGAAACTTCCTATAGAACGTTGTGCAGTAATCGGCGCTGGCACAATGGGTAGAGGTATCGCATATCTGATTAGCTCAAAAGGTGGTTTTCCTGTTTCTTTAAGTGATTCAAATAAGAATGTCTTGAAAAAGGCAAAGTCGGGTATTAAGGCTATATATAAAAATGCGACGCAAAGAAACATAATGTGTAACGACGAAGCGCAGTTGAAATTCTCAAATATATCTTTTAGTGAAAATCATTTGAAGGATGCGGATATAATCATTGAGTCAATAACCGAAGATATTTCTTTAAAGAAGGCTCTTTTTGCGGAATTAGAGTCAAAATTATCACAGGACTGTATACTGGCAACAAACACATCGTGTATATCTATCGGGGAATTAGCAGAATCTTTTAAGTTTAGAGAGCGGGCCCTTGGAATGCATTTTTTTAATCCCGCATATAAGATGAAGCTTGTAGAACTTATCCCTGCAAGATTCACGAGCCCGGATACTTTACAGGGGGCAATCGGCTTTTTACGCTTATTAGGAAGGATCCCTATAGTAGTAAAGGATAGTCCTGGATTTCTCGTCAATAGGATATTCTTGCCGTATCTGAATGAGGCGATTTTTATGTTGGAGGAGGGTTTTTTACCTGGAGATATAGAAAGTTCAATGCTTGAATTCGGCATGCCCATGGGGCCTTTTCAACTTTTAAAGGAGATAGGCTCAGATGTCGTTTATAAAGCGAGCAAGATACTGGAAGATAATTTTGGTAGTAGGATGAAAGTACCTGGCAGAGTGAAAAAAGATTGTAAACGCAAAGTTTCTTCTGCTGAAGCAATAACAGAACGTCTCTTATTTCCCATGAGAAGAGAAGCAGAATTATGTTTGGAAGAGAGTGTCGTAAGTAATCGTGAAATCATCGACCTGGCATTATTGCTTGGAATAGGTTTCCCGAGCTCCAAGAGGATATGGGAAAGTGATTCAGGATTGTAAAGTAGTATCTGTATTGAGCAATGCAAATGTATATGGCAAGGCAGAATATGCAATTAATCTTGCAGTAGCTCTTGCCAAGGTTACAGAGGCTAAGGTTATGCTTGTTGATATGGCAATGCCCTGCGAGGAAATAGCCAAGATGCTTAAATTAGATAGGTCGGTGCAGGATAATACTATAGTAAATACAAAATTTGGCATAGACACTATGACTTTAGAAAGATTTGATAAGCAGTGCCTCGTAGAGATAAGAAGTCGTTATCAATATATTGTAATTAACCTTCCAGTTGAAGTCGATAATTCATTGTACGAGGCAATGGACTATTCGGACGTGATTCATTTCTTTATGGCTTCCATTAAAGATAACCTTGAGGACGGTCATGGATTTTTAGAGGATTTGATCGAGAAGGTCCCTAAATATGTACTGGAGAAGTTGAAGTTCGTTGTGTATAGGCTGAATGTATTCGATAAGCTTTCCCTAGAGGAGATATCCTGGTTGATTAAGCGGGATGTATGGGCCGTTGTGCCTGAGCCGGGTGTCCTGGATGCCTTGATAGATTCAGCGGGTATTCCTATTGTTTTTAAGACTCTAAACCCGGCATATTCAAAAGCAATTATATATATCGCTAAATCAGAGTCTGACAAACTTCTGGGATTGGCCCTTGGTAGCGGCGCTGCCTTTGGCCTTGCCCATATAGGCGTCTTAAAAGTTCTAGAGCAGCAGCATATACAGGTAGATATTATATCAGGTTCAAGCATAGGTAGTCTTATAGCTAGTTTATGGGGTCTTGGTTTTTCTTCGGATAAAATAGAGTATATAGCAATAAGGTTGAAAAATAAACTTAATATCATGAGGCTATTGGATTTTACCGTGCCTATATCGGGTATACTGGCGGGAAAGAGACTGAAAAGATTTTTAAGGAATATTTTAGGAGAGAAAACATTTGAAGATTTACAAATACCTGTTAAGATAATGGTATATGACCTGGCAAATAGAGAGACATTGGCTATACAAAGAGGGTCACTTGTGGAAGCGGTGTTTAAGAGTATATCTGTACCGGGTATATTCGAACCCACAGTGGAAAAAGATAGGGTGATCGTCGATGGGGGGATATCAGACCCTGTACCTGTGGATATACTTTTGAAACACGGCGCAAGAAAGACCATAGCAGTAAATGTCTTGCCTGGCCCTCAAGATATCTATAAAAGGAATATGTTTTTAAAGAAGAAATCAAAGGAAGAAGAGGATATGATAAGGGAAGCTCCTTTTTATGTCAGATTGGCTGTCCGTATAAAGGTCTTTTTCAGGAAGAAGTTTACGCCCAATATATTCGATGTAATTATGACCAGTATGCAGTCTATGGAATATGTTTTGGCTGAAAATAGTTGTAAAAAAGCAGATATATCGCTGCATCCTGTGCTCCCGGATGCGGCTTCTGTTGATTTCCATCTTGTCAGAGAGTTTATTGCGAAGGGAGAAGAAGAGACGAATTCTCATATAGAGAAAATAAATGCACTAGCATTTAACTGACCGACCATGGATAGCCAGGCCTTAAAAATATTAGTAATAGAATTCAATCCGAAGAATCTGCTTAAAATAAAGGAGGTTTTTTCTAAGTATTCCTTTGCGTCGCATGAAATCTCCTGGCTGCAGAGAGAAGAGAATATACTAAATAAGGTCGAAGATGAGAGGTTTGATGCAATCCTTCTTTCTTACGATCTTCCAGGCTCTAAGGCTAACGGCCTCGAGATACTTTCCGATCTGCAATATAAAGATCTTCAGGGCCCTGTTATAATGATGGCGGATAAAGGTGATGAGGGATTCGCTACCCAGGCAATGCGGGAAGGTGCCTATGATTATGTAATACGCGAAAAGGGATATGAAGACGGTCTTCCTTTAGTCATTCATAATGCACTTAATTCGTTTCGTGCAGCAAAAGAAAAAGAGAGACTGCAGAGAGAAATAGCAGCTAAAAAAGTAGAGTTAGAATCAGCGAACAGAAAATTGAAAGAACTCGATAGAATAAAATCTGATTTTGTCGCAAACGTGGCTCATGAATTCAGGACCCCGCTTACGATCATAAAAGGGAATGTGGATCTGGTTATTAAAGGCGGACTGGGGGAGGTAACGCCTGATCAAAGAGAGATGTTAGACGGTGCAGTAAAGGTGGCTAACAGATTGGCTAGACTTGTGAATGATCTCTTGGATATCTCAAAGATAGAATCAGGAAAGATGAAGTTGAAATTGGAACAGCTAAACATAAATAATATAATAGAAGAGAGTCTATCCGCCTTTAGTAAGATGATAAAAGATAAGAAGCAGACCCTTAAAAAAGAGCTTGCCAAGGACATGCCGAATATAAACGCGGATATCGATATGATTACCCAGGTATTCGTCAATCTTTTGAGTAATGCCATAAAATACAGCCCTGAAGGCGGTACAGTGGCAATAAAAAGCGTCGATCTCGAGAAAGAGATAATGGTAGAGGTTTCAGATACGGGTGAGGGGATAGCACCTGAAAATACAGACAAAATATTCGATAAATTTACCAGAGTAACCGCCGAAAAGAAAGAAGGCACTGGCCTCGGCCTTCCTATAGCAAAAGACATCGTTGTCCTTCATAAAGGGAGGATGTGGGTAAAAAGCGAGCTTAAAAAAGGAAGTCAGTTTTATTTTACTTTACCGAAGACCTAAAAGGAGCTTAGATGGGATTTTTAGATAGAATGAAAGAAGATATAAAGTCAGCTCTTTTGAATGACCCTGCAGCCAAGAATACCCTGGAGATAGTCTTATGCTATCCGGGCTTACACGCCTTATGGTTTCATAGAGTGTCTCACTTTTTGTATGCAAAGAAGATGTATACTATAGCGCGGGTTATCTCTCATATTGCCAGATTTCTTACGGGGGTAGAGATACATCCTGGTGCAAAAATAGGAAGGCGTGTTTTTATAGACCATGGCATGGGAATTGTTATCGGCGAGACCGCGGAGATAGGAGACGATACACTTCTTTATAAAGGTGTGGTATTAGGTGGCACTAGCCTTAAAAAACAAAAACGCCATCCGACAATAGGAAAGAATGTCGTTATAGGGTCTAATGCCTGCATTCTCGGTCCTGTTTCAGTAGGCGACGGGGCAAAGATAGGTTCGGGTTCCGTTGTCGTTAAAGATGTGCCGAGTGGCGCGACTGTCGTAGGAGTTCCTGGCAAGGTAGTAGAGAAGAAGGTCTTAAAAAAGCTGGCCTTGAATTTTGAACATGGAAATCTACCCGATCCTATAGCGGATGTTGTGAAGATCATGTTAAAAATGCAACATGAATTAGAACAGAGATTGAAGACTCTCGAGAAAGAGCATGACATAAAGGCAAGGGCCATATTCCACGACTATGAAGAAAAGGCGCAGGAAGAGCTCCCTGAACAATAGATATTTACAGAGCTTAGTGCAGAAATAATTGACAAATTCACATCTATGTGATATTATTGTACAAATTGAAGTTACCCCTTGTTGAAAATGGTTTTCGAACAAGGTGAATAGAAGGAGGACACAAGCAGTGCCAAAAGGAAAAGTAAAATGGTTCGACAATAAAAAAGGCTACGGCTTTATTACCCCTGAAAATGGCAAGGATGTATTCGTACACCATTCTGCCATACAAGGAGAAGGTTATAAAACTCTGGAAGAAGGCCAAGATGTAGAATTTGATATTGTTCAAGGACCAAAAGGAGAGCAGGCAGCTAATGTATCTAAGTTGTAAAAACTAGACATAAGCTAGCTTTACCCCCGCATCTTTATAAGGTGCGGGGGTTTTTTTATGGTAAAATTATGAGTGAGTTTATAAGGGTTTGGAAAAATGTCGATATGCAGGATATTTCATCTCATCTCCTTATTGTCGGAGAGATCAAAGGAGAATGTTCAGGATGCCGGGCGCTTGGTATAGACTATCGAGAAGCCAAGACCTGCCCTCAATGTAATGCTAGCTTTAAATATATCGCCTCTAGAACTAAAGAGGTGAAAAGGATAAAGGAAAGGCGTCCGGATCTGATTTTTATAGATTTCGAGGATTATAAAAAGGTATTAGGTAAGATAAAAGCCAGGGATTTTCTCTCTTAAGAGAAGGTTTCAGATAAAGGTATATCTGATTATAGCCCACAGGACTTTAAGTGAGTATATTGGACGGAATTTCTTGCCTTCCTTAAATGACCTTGCCTTATAAGGTATTGCGACTTCCTTGATTTTAAATCCACGCTTTGTGACTTTCGCTGTCAGTTCCGTATCTATGCCGAATCCGTTACAAGAGAGAGGCAATTCTTTTAATGCCTCTTTTTTGAAGACTTTAAAGCATGTCATTGAATCGGTAAGGTGGATTCCGTATAGTAGATTTATAAGTCCGGTGCCGACTATATTTGCGACAAGGTTCGCTATCTTCATGTTTTCCGGATGCTTTTTATACATAAATCTTGAGCCGTAGACAACACTGGTGTTTTTTTCCATGATCGGCCTTAGAAGTAGGGGATATAGTGAAGGGCTATATTCCAGGTCAGCATCTTGTATCAGTATGATATCTCCGGTTGCAAGAGGCATACCTGAAGCTAGAGAGGCACCTTTTCCTCGACTTTTTGTGTGGCGGACGACTTTTATCTTTGGCAATATACTTGCGGCCTTTTCTACGGTCTTGTCAGTTGAACCGTCATCTATGAGTATAATCTCTTTTTCAGATATTCCAAGAGTAGATAGTTCGACACACTTTATTTCATGTAATATCTGCTGTATAGAACTCTCTTCGTTATACGCCGGTATCAAAATCGACAGTTTCATATATATGATTATAACGGACTAGCTATTATTTTGCAACACATTGTCAAATATTAGCTATTATTTTACAATATTTTCGATGGTGGGTTACGTATAGCACCTAGGATAGCAAGTTTCGGGGCTTCTTTTATGCGAGCGGGCCCCGTTCCAAATTCTAATCGACAGTCAAGTTATTGTTTGTATATTACCGCGTGCAACTCTGATAAATTATTCGACGATATTAAAGAATTTGGAACGGAGCGAGCATAAAAACAGAGTAAAATTGCCACGCTGGGGCAATTTTACGTCCCCGAAACTTGCTATCCTGGGTGCTAATCTAGCCTAAAATGTAGTCATTTTTTCTGATTGACCGAGGGGATATTATATATTATAATATAGCATTAATATGTCGTATATATCACACGAAAATAAGAAAGTTTTATTGGCAGAACATCAGAAGTCTATTTTAGATATATTGGTATATCTTCTAAAGGCATGGGACTATGAAGTCATTACTGCTACAAAGGGGGCATCAGTCCTTGAGATAGTCAGACAACAGCAGCCTGATATAATTATTATAGATTATACGCTTCCAGGCATCGATGGGTTAATCGATGGGTTAGAGGTATCAAAGGCCCTAAAAGAAGATTTTCTTACCGCACATATCCCTGTAATAATCCTCATAGATAAAAAACACATGAGGAAGAAGATGCTGGAAATAGAGCAAGGCGTGGATGATTATATTGCTAATCCTCCGGATCCGATAGATCTGGAGGTAAGACTAGAGATGGCATTGCGCCGGACTGCATATCAGTTGCATGCGAATGCGTTGACTAAGCTTCCGGGAAATAGACGGATAGAAAAAGTCATTCAAACAAAGATCGAACAAGGCCTGGATTTCTCTGTAGCGTATTACGACATAGACAATTTTAAATCCTTTAATGACAAATACGGATACATGAAAGGCGATAACCTGATACGACACACAGCTTATATAATCTCGACGATAGTAAAGAGATATGGAAATAAAGATGATTTTGTCGGCCATATCGGAGGGGATGATTTCGTCGTAGTTACCACTCCCGAAAATGAGGTGATAATAGCATCTGAATCGATATCGAACTTCAATAGACTTGCACAGTTTCATTATAGTGTAGAAGACAGGCAAATGGGATATATTACAGTCAAAGACAGAAGGGGAAACTTGTTAAATACCCCTCTAGTAAGCATTTCCATAGCAATAGTGAATAATAAGGAGTCTAAGGCGCAGAGTATTGTAGAGATCATGGAGATAGTCAATGAGGTAAAGCGCTATTTAAAAACGCTCCCAGGCAGTAATTTTTTAATTAATCGCAGGGTATCGGCAAAAAGAGAAAAAGAAGACCTTGATCAAAAAGTCAGCGTTGAACATAAATCAGTTACAAAATCTACCCGCGGCGTGAAATACAAGCCATTAGGTCAGATATTGCTAGAGTCACAGGTACTGTCTCCTCAGCAACTTGAAGTCGCCTTGAGTAAACACTGGAGCACTGGTCAGAAAATCGGCACAAGTATTATGGACCTTGGTATGGCAAGTGCTGGGGACATAGCAAGGGCGTTGGAACTTCAACTGGATATACCTCACTTCGATCTAAGGAAGTTGAAAAGCGATAAAGAATTGAAGGAACTTATACGTATGATACCATTAGATGTAATGAAAGACCACCATATCATACCTGTTGATAAAGAAAAAAATGTAATAAGTCTAGTTATGTTGGATCCCAAAGATTTTAAGGCAATAGATGAAGTGAGAAGTTTGAATAATGGATGCAGCATAGTTACTTTTTTTGTCCTTGAGAACGAGTTTAAAGAGATATGGGAAAGGACGATAAAAGAGAATTCGGATATTATCCAAAAGGAAAAGCAGAATATTGGTTAAACTTTTTTCTTGAGGCGATAAATAAAAAAAGCCGATAAAGGCGAGTAGCATCGGCTTTTCATCGCCCGGTAACCCAGCCACCATATTACTCGCTGACTGCCTCACTAACTCTTTGTTTTCAAAAGAGTTACGGCTTGTCAGAGTAACGTAGGTCTGTTGGCTTTGCGCCCCCTGATTTCTCAAGGTTTGCCTTTATCGGCTATAGTAAATTATACCATAGTAACTAACTTTTTTCAAGTACGGATTTCATTGGAGGAAGCCAGATGAGAATATGTAAAATAGCTATTATGATGTTGTTATTTTGTCTTATGTTGCTATATTTGGGTGAAAATACAGGGGTTGCTGAACTGCTAGGAGAAGAAGACACCCCAAAACAAAGAGGCCCTATAAGTATCCGGAACCAAATGCCCCTTTATCTTTTCTATTTACAAATGGTGCCTGACAAGGCAGATGTCACTAAGAGAAATAGATTCACGATAAATGCGGATTATACTGTCTCAAATATAACCGTAAGCGCCTTTACACCTGTTACCTCACTATACGAAATAGAGATAGACATGGAGGTTTCAAGGGTTACCCTTGATTTCAGGTATGGGCTTTATGACAATTTGGAGATAGGGTTGGAAGTCCCTTATCTTGACCTATCCAGAGGCTACTTGGATAATCCTATAGAAGCATTCGAGGATGGAACAGGTGCGAGAACGCCCCGTTCACGGGAACGTCAAGGCTCATACAATTTCGAATATACTTTTCGATATAATTACAAGTATTACATAAGACAAACGGAATCTACGGAAGGTTTGGGAGATATCGTGCTCAATGCAAAATATCAATTGTTAAAAGAGGGCCGGTTCTGGCCGAATATTTCCATGAGATCAGCCATAAAGTTCCCGACTGCAGAAAAAGATGATTTCTTGGGAAGCGGAGAAGTTGACTATGGAGTAGGTTTATTGATAGATAAGGGATTCTTCGGGAGATTGTTTATCTATACCGGAGGTAATATTGCCTTCATAGAGAAACCGTCTTTTTTCAGTGAAATAGGTATAGACAAAGAGATTCTTTCATTTCTTTTGGCATTGGAATTTTTTGTCACAGAAAGATTTTCTTTGGTAACTCAGGTTACGGGAAATACCACACCGTATCCATATAGCAATACAAACCCGTTGGATAATAAGGCGTATGACATGGGTGTAGGTTTTAATTATACATGGAAAGAAAAGAGCAATATATCATGGCGGTTCGCAGTTTTCGAAAATATAAGCGCTGCATCTAGTCCTGACGTCAGCTTGAAAACAGGCCTGAGCTGGAAGTTTTAAAGATATGCGTTTACAGGTATACCTATCAAAGGCAGGGATCTCTTCGCGCAGGCAGGCGGCCGTTATTATAAAATCCGGAAAAATCCGAATAAATGACAGAAGTGTTTCGGAACCTTCTTTTAAGGTGGATCCTGAAAAGGATAAGGTTTATTTAAACAATGAAAGAATATTTCCAAGGGAAAAAGTGTATATTATGTTGCATAAACCAGGAGGCGTTACGACAACAAAAAAAGACCCGTATGCAACAATGACTGTCATGGATTGTCTGCCCCAAAAGTTCAGTCATCTGAACCCTGTAGGGAGATTAGATAAAGATACTACAGGATTGACTTTATTGACTAATGATGGTAAATTAATAAACAAGCTTACACATCCCAGATTTAATATAGAAAAGATATATGTGGTTAAATTAGACAGGAGATTAAAACAAGAAGACAGGGTAAGATTAGAAAAGGGAATTAGGATTGAGGAAAGATGTACTGCGCCGTGCAGGATAATTCTGGGGGAAAAGAGTAATCTGGAAATAACTTTGCATGAAGGCAGAAAACGCCAGATAAAAAGGATGTTTGCAAAGTTGGGATATAAGGTCAAGGCTCTAAAAAGGATCAAAGAAGGCGCGTTGGATCTGGGGACATTGCCAACGGGCAGATGGAGATTTTTAACTGAAGAGGAGTTGGCTAAGATCAGGTAACGTATGAAAGCATTTTTTGTGGGTCTATTAATTGTGCTGGCTGTCTTTATCTTATCGGGAATAGGGTTTTTGCTACTCCCTTTGATTTTTGTGCTGGGATTATTGCTTAGATTTATAGCCAGTATTTTATTTATATTCTTATCTATATGGCTCTTAGGGAAGTTTGTCATCTTCGTATGGGAGAACTGGGTTAGAAAATAGAGGTTGCCTAGCCTTAAGCTGAATATGAGAAGTATCTTAAGAGATCCTTCGTCACTTTGTTCCTCAGGATGAAGGGTCGGGAAAATCTCCGACCCTTCAAATAAATTATCGCTATAAGGCTTGACAATTCAAAAAGAGAGTGTAAACTATTAAAATAAGAATTATTCAAAGAAAGGCTATCTTTTATAAAGCAGAAAGGGGGGATGTAATTTAATATTTATATAAGATAGTTAACATTTAATAAACATATAATGGATTAAATATTAATAGAGAAGTTTTTTAAAGGGAAAAGTATAAAAGGAGGAATACAATGAGGTATTTATTAGCTGCACTTATAGTACTTGGTTTAAGTGGATTAGCTTATGCTGCTCCTGTAGGACTTACGTCTGAAGCGGATGCAACAAAGGCTGAGTTATGGGCAGATGAGAATTATGGATTAAGCATAGGGTTTATTGGGGATTTTGTAGATGAAAGAGGGATTGACGTTGATGGCGGAGAGTTTTCACTGGATGCAATGATTGGAAGGATAGCTTTAAGTATGTATGACAGGTTTAACCTTTATCTTGATTTAGGCAATGCTCAGGACATGGAATATACTGCTGAACTGAATAGTCAAAAGGTCGTAGTAAAATATGAGTTTGATGATGAGTTTCTCTGGGGTATTGGTTTAAATGCTCTTATCATGCGCTGGGACAATGGTTTTGAAATCGGGGCAGGCGCAAGTTATAGGTCAGCAGAGATGACCCTGGATAAGGTTACCATAGATAACATTGCATACACCAGGGCTAATATGGATACGTTAAGTGACGGTGAGTTTAAGGAATGGCAGGCAGCACTTGAATGTGCTTGGAGATTAGACTTTCTTACTCCTTACATCGGTATAAAGTATTCAGATGTAGAGGTAGACGGTGATGTTACTTACGCAGCTGTACGGTATGATGCAAGCGGAAAGAACTCACAGGCAAAAGTCGGTGGTTTCGCAGGTTTGACGATCACTCCTAAGATAGACGGAGTTCCAAAGAGTGAACAAATAGCGATAAACATAGAAGCCAGATTTATGGATGAAGACGCATTTAATGCAGGCATAACCTACAAATTTTAAGCAGGAAATTATGTGTTAATCCTTAAAGCGTAGCGGACCTGAAAAAAGGTCTGCTGCGCTTTTATATTTTTAGGTTTATACTATGGGACTAACTGTCATATTAAAAGAAATGATTAAGAAGAAGGCGTCGGATCTTGTCCTTAAAGTAGGCAGTGCTGCTTGTTTAAGGATTGACGGCGATCTTTTCAAGGAAGGGGATATTCTTACAGATAAGGATTTGAGCACGATCTTCAATGAAATAATGGATATAAGCCAAAAGCATGCCTTGAAAGAGACGAAAGAGTTGGTTTTATGTTTTGAGATCAACGGTATCGGGCGTTTCAGGGCTACTGTATTTCAACAAAGGGGGACACCTGTCCTTGTAATCCGTGCGATAAATAGTGAGATCACTACCTTTTCCGAATTAAACTTACCTGCAAAGGTGCTTGAGAACCTATGTAATGAAAAACGGGGTCTTATCTTGATTACTGGGACTACTGGTAGCGGAAAATCTACGACTGTAGCAAGCATGATCGATTATATAAATACTAATATGGCCAAACATATCGTGACCCTAGAGGATCCTGTAGAGACTACGTTTAAGGATAAAAAATCCATTGTCAATCAGAGAGAGATCAAGGTGGATACAAGCAGTTTTCAAAATGCCCTAGAGTATATCATGCTGCAGACACCGGATATAATCTTTATAGGTGATATAAGGACTTCTGACGTCATGTCGACTGCCCTGACAGCTGCCGAAACAGGACAATTGGTAATAGCTAATCTACACACAATCAATACAACTCATACTATAGAAAGAATAGTCAATTTTTTTCAGCCACACCAACATGCTGAAATCAGAATGCAGCTTTCTTTACTGTTAAAGGGTGTCTTATCTTTAAGGCTGGTTCCTTTAAAGGACAAGCAGGGGAGGATGCCTGCATGTGAAGTCCTTATTGCTACACCTACAATAGTCGAATTGATCCGAGAGAATAAGATCGATGAAATAGAGTATTTTATAAAAGACGGTAGTCTATATGGTATGCAGACCTTTGATCAGTCTTTATTCAATCTATATAAAGACGGATATATAGCAAAAGAAACAGCGATTTTGTATGCGGAAAGAAAGAATGAAATGGTAATGAACTTAAAAGAACTGCATTGAAGAAATTTCTCGCCTTATTAATCATAATCCTCATTATCGCTATATTCGGGCTCTTTGTGTTTATATTGACGTTTGACGTGAATCGCTACAAACCCTTATTGGTGGAAAAGATTGAAAATATTATACAGAGAGACGTAAAGATAGGCAATATATCCTTAAATATCTTTCCTCGCCCAGCTATTGCTATACAGGGCATCTCTATAAAAGATATTGACCAGACATGGGATGATGTGATTTTAAGGATAGGTTCTATGGATGCAAGGGTAAAAGTCATACCGCTTATAAAGAAAGATATCCAGATAGAAGAGTTGGTTGTGAAAGGATTAGATATAACTCTTACAAAAGATTCTATCTCAAGCTTCAGCGCCGTAAATACTGATACGATGCCGGACTTTGACATAAAGATCGACGTTATAGAAGCGGTACTTACGGATGTATCTTTATACGGCCCTGTATTTATTGATTTAAGGGCTTCGGTTTTTGGCAGAGGTATGGAAAACGTAAGGCTAAAGGCCTTTCTGTATCCCGAGGTTAAAAACAAAACCCCTTATGTCAAAAATTTCGATATTAGAATAAATCTGGATAAGATCAGTCTAACAAGTGTCATGAATTCATTGGGAATACCTTCCACTCAGCAGGTTATTGGAAAAGAAATAGAAGGAGAACTAGTTATACGTTCGGAAGAGATATACTTCGATCCAAGAAAGTTTTACAATTCGAATATATACGTGGAGCTATCAAACTTCAAGACCGATCTCGTTCCCGTAAAAGACGGCATTAGAGATGTCGAGTTAAAGGCTGAGATGAACAGGGGAGACCTGATCATAGAAAAATTCTCGGGGACGATAGCAGGTGGGACGTTCTCGGGGCAGGCAGTCGTAGCCGATATCTTCCGTGTACAAAAGTCAGACCTTGATGTTGAATTACAAGGCTTCGAGATTGCCGATACGTTTGCTGATAGATCTTCTGGAAAACCCTATATAGAAGGGACTCTAAAAGGTAATATAAAGGCCTCGGCCAAGGGATTGACGCTACAGAAAATAAAGGATACATTGGTGGCAAAAGGCACAGCTCGTCTGGATGGGCCTGTGTTGCGAAACATGAATGTCTTAAAAGTCGTGCTAGACAAGATAGACGTCTTACCGGGACTTGTGCAGAAATTAAAACAAAAATTACCTGCTTATTACAAAGAACTGCTTAAGCAAAATCACACGACTTTTAAACCTTCGGAGGTAGCGTTTAATATAAAAGACGGCAAGGTATTTTTTGAAAAAGATATCACTGTGGAATCTGATGGCTTTTACCTTGTGGGCAATGGCAATTTAGATATACACGGCGCTGAATTAGCGAACGGTTTTTCCGATCTATATATAGCGCCGGAGCTTTCGGATGCGTTTATTGACATAGTCAATGAACTCAAGTATCTGAAGACAGACAATGGAATGATAAAAATACCCCTTAATATCTATGGTAAATTTCATGATATTTATATAACGCCGGAGCTTAACTATATCATACAAAAACTGGCTGTTTCAAAAGGCCAGGAATTATTAGAAAGTATTTTCAAAGAAGAAGAACCTGTTCGGGCGGGAAACGAGACTGAACCGAAGATAGATTACGAAGATAAAGAAGAGTCCCAGCCACAGGAAGAGGCAAGAGAGGCTGAACCTGCCGAAGTCCTTATAAAGACTATTTTTGATATTATCAGCACACCTTCGGGCAAGTAGCAAACCAATGCAGTACGCGATCGTCTTTATTACAACCATAAACAAAAAAGAAGCTGAAAAGATAAGTAAAGCTCTGCTTGATAAACGCATTATAGCGTGCTCAAATATAATAGGGGATATAGAGTCCCATTTTTGGTGGAAGGGTAAAAAAGAAAAGGCAAAAGAATGCCTTTTACTTGTCAAAACTTCCATGGCTGCATTTAAAAAAGTCCTTAAGGTAGTCAAATCATTACATTCTTATGAGGTGCCTGAGATAATAGCAGTTCCCATTATAGCAGGCTACAAACCTTATCTTGAATGGATAAAGGAGAGCACATCATGAAAAAAAGTATATTTATTCTGCTAATATCTGTTTTTTTGTTTTCAAATCCATGTAAGGCTGATGAAACAGAAGGAGGTATGGGTATGAAGCTTACCAGTCCTGAGTTTGAAAATAATAGTGTGATTCCAGGGAAATTTACATGCCAGGGAGAAGATGTTAATCCCGCATTACTTATAGAAGGCGTGCCTGAAAACGCAAAGACTCTTGCCCTGATAGTGGATGACCCTGATGCTCCCATGGGCACATGGATACACTGGGTAGTGTACAATATACCTATTATCTCACGCATAGAGGAAGATAGTATCCCTGGAAAACAGGGGACAAATGATTTTGGCAGGAACGATTACGGAGGCCCTTGCCCTCCTTCAGGTACGCATCGTTATTTTTTTAAAATATATGCACTGGATACAGAGCTCGATCTAAAAGAAGGCATACACAAAAGGGATTTGGAAAACGCAATGGAAGGACACATCATGGATAAGGCAGAATTGATAGGTCTATATAAGAAAAAGTAATTAAAATTTCATCCTGAAAGTGAAGAACGCCTGATCCTTCCGAAGTTCAAGCTTACCTTTTATATTAAAGATCTTCACGCTAATCTTTTCTTCGGTCCTGCTTTTTATTTCATTGGCTTTAAAATAGGGGTAGAAGATATCTAGTCCGAGCATGTTTTTCCATTCTTCCCTTAACTTTTCTTTTTCTTCTTTTTTATTTATGTAATAAGTATAATTCCTGGTATTGATCCAATCTGAAAATGTCAGGCAGTCCCATTTTATTTTATAATCGATATTTAACGAGCCTTCAGCGTAGAGGGGTGTTGTCAGGGTCAATAGACTTACCAGGATAGAAAGATTTTTTGCACGGCAAAACATTTCTATTCCCCTGATTAAACTATACCATAATTATTAACGGGAAACCAGGTCAGGAAGGAATATTCTTTACCCACTTATTGTAGGCATGCTCTAGTATCGCTGCTTTTACTTCAGGCGGGATTTTTTTAAATTTAAACCCCACTTCGCATTTCCCTTCAACGGTATTTTTCCACATTACTTCAACGCTTGCGGGAATAAGCTTATTGTCGCTTGGATCCTGGATTTTAATCGGCAGGTTGGAATTTATCTTGGACTTGAAGTCATCAAAGACAACGCACATGCCTGTCCTGGAAAAATTTTTCAGCAATCCGGATATGCTTCTTTTATTTTTCTTTATTGCCTCTATTTCTAGGATCACGGAAAATCTCTTAAAATCTCTTTTATCCTCGCGCATATTCATATTATACCATCTCAAATGTATATTTCAATATTTTTCCGCGTGTGTTATAATCATATATATGAATATGATAGCTGAATTTTACAGTGGTTACTCTATGGGATACGCTATTTTAAAGATTTTCTTTATGGTAGCCATCGGGTACATACTTTATACAAAAAGACTGGTTAAAAAAGATGTCACTAAAGGCTTGAGTAATATCCTTATCTGGGTGTGCATACCGGCTTTAATATTCACTAAAATCACATCTGCATTCGATCCTTATGCCTTCCCGAAATGGTGGGTTTTGCCTATATGTTCGATCGGTATGTCTCTTGTCGGATTAGGGCTGGGTCATATATTCCAGAGGCCTATGAAGAGCTTTAGCGCTTCCCGTGAATTCACGAGTTCGTGTGCTTTTCAAAACTCCGGTTACCTTCCTATGACGCTTGTGGTCTTTGCCTGTTCAGGAGATATGCGCGATAAGCTCCTGGTCTATATATTTTTATTTATCATGGGGTTTAATATTTTTGCCTGGTCGTTTTTGCCGGCATATCTCTCAAAGGACATTAGAAGGAACTTCAGGCTCAGTGCAATCTTAAACCCGCCTGTCATAGCTACGGGCGTTTCTATCGCATGGGTCTTTATATTGGGAGAGGGTAAGGTGCATAATGTGATATATGAGCCTTTGATGATGTTGGGCAATGCAACTTTTCCTTTGGCATTGATCGTGCTGGGTTCATATCTGGCGGAGTATCGTCCTTTCAAGTCGGAGAATTGGAAGGCCCTGGGAATATGCTTACTTACAAAACTCATATTTTTACCCGCTGTAGTATTTATTTTGATAAAATATCTGCCGTTAGAGGAATCGCTGAAGTTTTTTATTATGTTAGAGGCTATAATGCCCGTAGCCGTGAGTCTGATCGTCATTGGTCAATTTGCAAAAGCAGACAATAAATTTTTCAGCGGAGCCATATTTTATTCGCACCTATTAGCTATAGTTACTATTCCGATGTGGCTATTGCTTCTCCGTAATAGCTAAAGAGGATAGATGAGTTATAATTTACTGTGAGGTGACTTGTGCTGGGATATCTGATTCTATTATTTACTTTAGTCCCTATTGTAGAATTGGCTCTTTTGATAAAAGTCGGCCACTATATAGGCCTTGGTAATACCCTGCTTATCGTCATCCTTACAGGGGTAGGAGGCGCTTATTTAGCCAAAAACCAAGGGATTAGTACTTTAATTAAGATGCAAAAAGATATAAATGAAGGTATAATGCCTACGGATAAGTTGTTTGACGGCCTTTTGATCCTTAGCGGAGGGATATTACTATTGACGCCGGGGCTTATTACTGACGCCATGGGTTTTGTCGGCTTAATCCCATTTACGAGAGATTTGATCAAGAAATGGGTAAAATATAAAATAAAAGATATAATTTCTCAGGGAAAAGTTGTTACAATACATTCCTGGCGCAAGATCGATTAAGGGAGCAGTAAATGGAAAATAAAAAAATCACAGTCATATTATTAGCGATCATAGCAGGATTGATTACTGCCGGTTATGCCGTAGGCTTTTTTATTTTTATGGACTATAGACAAAAGACCATATATCTTGATAAGCAGACTCAAGTCGCCATAGAAAGATTCGAGGCCATAGAAAGCAGCCTGCAAAAGCTCTCCATGAATTTAGAGAATACTATAGATAAGAATAGGCTGCAAAAGGAAGATCTTTTAGCGGAAATAGAAGTCATAGAGGGAGAAATGCATGATTGGAAAAATGGTTGCGGAACGATTTTATCGGAGATCAAAGGGCAGATAGACGAGTTGGAGATCGATAGACTTACAAGGAGGGTAGAGAACATACAGGATGATATCAATAAGTTCAAAACAGAGATACAGGACCTGGATTTAAAGATCGATGATACTAGAAGAGACGTTAAGTTCAACGTAGACCTGGGCAAGATATCGGTAAAAAAATAAGGCCATATAATGAAATACGCGACTTTATTGCTTCTTTTAACATTATCCATACCGCTTTCTTATATAGCTTCTTCTCCCGCATATTCCGATGAACTCTCAGATGCCTTTATGGAGCAACAAGAGACCGGAAATGGTGTCTGTGTCCACAAGAAATCTGCACTCCACAGGTCGGATTTCTCTTTAAACATAGAAAGATTCTCTCGTGACGGGAAGGTGTTTTATGAATTTACCGAACACGGGAAAGGTGATTACGGTAAGTATGAAGATGTGATGTGGGATATTACTGCTGAGATGGAGGAGCAAGAAGGCCTTTTGTATACTAACTTTTCCGTTCGTATCATCAGGGATAGAGATAATAATATCCTTATTAAGTATGAAAAGAAGTTCGATTATGATAAGGGAAAGATATGCTATGCTGCGACAGACGGAGAGGGCAATATCATCAAGAAAAAGACCTTTCCCATCAAGGGGGTAACAACAGACAATAATATAATGACGCATTTTTTGAA
The DNA here is from genome assembly GCA_018824145.1 of Candidatus Omnitrophota bacterium. GTDB lineage: Bacteria > Omnitrophota > Gorgyraeia > Gorgyraeales > Gorgyraeaceae > JAHJHC01. The sequence continues at coordinate 35,958 of JAHJHC010000033.1, forward strand.
GGCATTCGTAGCGCACCGTGGCGAGAAAAAATACAGAAGTTTTTATCTCATTTCAAGCGAGCCGAAGCTTTACAGAATAAATATTAAAATTATAGGGTCAGAGGTTTTAGAATTACCCAGAGGACAGGTAGAGGCTATTAAAATAAGGCTTATTCCGGATTTAGGCCTGTTGACCGGCCTATCAGGCGCTGTCATACCACCGACATTTATTTGGTATACAGAAGAAAGCCCTTATGTCTGGTTGCAATATGAGGGGTTAGAAACCGGTTTAGGCTCTGCTCATATCCTGGTTTATATAACGAGTTAAGACGATAGATTCAGCTGGAAAGATATATGAAATATAAAAGGTCTCAAATATTAATGTTATGGTTTCTTCCACTAATTACCTTGGGTGGGCTGTTTAATCCTATATTAGGTTATCTCGTGTTAGCGATGATGGTCTTTTTTTTGACGTTATCTTATTTTAAAGGCCGTTTTTGGTGTTGGAACCTATGTCCAAGAGGCGCATTTCTGGATATTATCATGTCCAAGGCCAGCTTTAAAAAGCCAGTACCTAAAGTTTTTACAAGACATTGGTTCCGCTGGATAATATTTATTTTATTTAGCAGTTTTTTAATGTTTCGTATAATTAGAACAGGCGGAAATATAATTGCTATAGGGGCAGTCTTTGTATCGATGTGCATAGTTACGACGATTATTTCAATTGTTTTAGGTGTAGCAACAAGGCATAGGTCATGGTGTATGATATGTCCTATGGGAACTTTGCAAGATAAGATCGGCAGGATGTCTAAGTAAAGGAAACTCATGTTGAAATTTATAAAACATACAATAATCATTATCTTAATCGGCAGTGTGTTATTTTTCGGCATTAAATTTTACTCAAAATACATGTATGAGAATACTATTTTAAAAGAGGTCATATCCAGACTGCAGGCGGATTCAAGGATCGCGGAAGTGCTCGTGACAGGCGTCAACTATGATGAGAACATAGGAAAGACCCGTACCACGATCAAATTTTTAGAATATGACGTAAACAGTAGCCCCCTCGAGCCCAGGTATTTCACCTTTTTAGGGAACATCTTGCAATTTCAGTGCTTAGTGATACGATTTGATGATATTCATATACGTAGCGCTGATAAACTCCGGGGTAAAAGCGCGTATATCTTTTGGAAGGTGTTTATGCTTGACGGGCCTGATACAGAAGAGTACGAGATAAATAAGATGAATGAGGTTCCCAAAGGGTATAAGTTACAGACTGAAAAAGGCTCCTTTGAAAAAGAACTGTGGCGAGACTTTTGGAAATACGCATTGGATTCTAAAGAGCGCAGTAAATCAGGGATAAAAAATGCCCAGATAGAAGCGCCCGGGACCATGTTTATCCCGGGGATGCTATACACAATAAAAATAGAGCATGACGGCGGGATCAGGATAGATACATCTAAGCTTCCTGCTATTTTAAAGGGCGAAAAGATACTTGAATAGAAAGGAAATGGCATGAAGAAGATCACGGTATTTTTATTATTATTATCGATGTTGTTTCTGCAGGGTTGTATTATTAACAAGCTTTTAGCAACAGCCGTGTCCGGGTATGCTTTATATAAACTGATAGATGAATAGAATTAAATATTTAGTTGTGACATTTGTCCTCATATTTTTACCTATTTCATCGTTTGCGGAAGTTGATCTCAAAACAGGTGCGTATCTGCGTCTTAGACATGAGTATTGGAAGAATATTTTTGATCAAGAAAACAGCGCCAAAGATAATCGTAATTATTTTAGAGTGAAAAGCTCTTTGTGGGGAAAGTTAGCCTTTAGCGATAAGGTAACTCTATATTCCAAGCTCACCGATGAATTTAAAGCGTATGCTTATTATATGCAACCTGGCGGCAAAAAAAGGATGAATTTTGATATTGACGAGGTAGTGTTTGATAATCTTTATTTGGATATCAAGAATTTCTTGGATCTGCCTTTAGATTTAAAATTGGGAAGGCAAGACTTTTTATCTACATATGGCGAAGGTTTTTTAATTATGGATGGGACCCCTTTAGATGGTTCAAGGACTTTTTATTTTAATTCTGCTAAAGCAACATGGCGGATAGATAGTATAAATTCTTTAGATCTTTTATATATTAAGAGTGAAAGAGAAGATGATACTTTGCCAATTATAAACAAGAAAACACCCCATCAGCAGTTAAATACCAGTGATGAAGAAGCCGGTGTTCTTTATTGGAAAAGGGATTCTGTGGATAATTTTTCTCTTGAGGGATATTATATTTTTAAAATAGAAGATGATGGAGGGGCTGGATTGCAGGCACAAAAGACTGAACTTAATACAATAGGTTCCTTCGCTAAATATAGTTTTGAACCTTGGACGTTAAAAGGACAGCTTGCATATCAGTTTGGAGATTATGGCCTTGACGATAGAGAAGGCTTAGGGGGATATGTATTTGTGGATAGAAGTTTTAAAGATATTGCATGGTTTCCTGAAGTCAGCGGAGGTTTTATTTATCTCTCAGGTGATGATGCTTCTACTTCTAAGAACGAAGCATGGGATCCTTTATTTTCTCGTTGGCCATGGATGTCAGAGTTGTATAGCCTTAGTTTTAATGGCGAATCAGGCCTGGATTATTGGACAAATTTACAGATGTGGAGGTCAAGCCTTGTTTTAAGGCCTACTGATAAAACAAAGTTTTCTTTATGGTATAATTTTTTAATGGCAAATGAAATACCTGCAGGGACTTCGTTTAGTGTGGATTCAGGAAAAGAGAGAGGACACCTCCCTCAAATGAGGCTAGATTATTCTTTTAATAAGAATATAAATGCTTATATTTTAGCAGAATATTTTATACCGGGGAATTTTTATAGCGATGAGGCAGATAGCTCACTTTTTTTAAGAACAGAACTGTCATTTAAATTTTGATAAAAAGGAGAATTAAATATGAAGAAAGAAATCTTAGATGTAAAAATAAGATTGTGCCTGGCGATAGTGATTGGTTTGGTAATATTGAATGGTTCATTTGCTGACAATGTGTTGAAAGCTGAAGAAGTTAAAAAAGAATTTAAAATCGGGCTTGCGGTGTTAAAAGATAATATATATTATCATGTTTCGAGGACTGCCTTTGTTAATGTATTAGAAAAAGATAAGGATATTACAGTGGCATTCAAATTATTAGATGCTTACGGGGATGATGAGGCCTATAGATTGGGTTTGGAGAGACGTTTGAACATAGATAAGGTCGATCTTGTATTTACTACTGGTACCAGAAGCACATTGCCAGCTATAGAGATTGTTAAAGATAAAGATATTCCGCTTGTTTTTACAGCAGTAGCATCCCCAGTAAAAAGTGGCATAGTGGAAACTTTAGAGCAGCGTAAAAGTAATGTTACTGGTACACATTGCGGTGTCCCTGCATATCCCCAAGTCATGACCATAAAAAAAATCGTCCCGAATGTTAAAACAATAGGGATTGTTTATACAAAAGATGAGTCGAATGCAGAAGTTCAAACCGAAGATTTTAAAAAAGCAGCATCTCAATTAGAAATTAGAGTTTTGACATCTACGGTATCTAAAGATTGTAAAACAATAGAAGAAGTCGCAGTGGCTACTAGAGAATTGATTGGGAAGGTAGATGTGATTGTAGCACATCAAGATACATCAATTTCTCGTTATGGAAAAGGCATGATTGATGAGGCAACAAAAAATAATATACCTACGTATGTTTCATTAGAGCAACTTGTTTCAGAAGGTGCTACGTTTTCTCTGGGGATAGATTTTGGTGCTATTGGTAGACAGGCCGGAGAACAAGCACTTAGGATACTTAAAGACAATATTTATGCAGGAGACATTCCCGTAGGAACAGACAAAAATTACTCTTTAACAATTAATCTTTCTGCTGCTGAAAAGATAGGCCTATCTATTCCTATCCAAGTTTTAAGTTCGGCAAGTAAACTAATCAGGTAATAGCGTATGAGGATTAATATAAGAGAAAAACTAATATTAATTATTTTAATTATAACTATAGGCCTTACTAGTTTATATACCTTTTTAAATGTTAAAGCATTTATCGTTTTATATAAAGATGGTATTAAAGAAAAAATATATGCTGAATCATTTTATTTGAATCATACCATGAGACGAGTTATTGATATGGGACTTTCTTTAGGCGATCTAAAAGGTGTAAGTTTAGAGTGTCAAGATATTGTAAAACGTACACCGTATTCCCAATATTGTCTTGTTGCAGGCAACGATGGAGAGATATATTATTCTGCTTTTTCTGAAAAAATAGACTTAAGTCATATTCGCCCAGTAATACAAAAAGCTATTGAAACAGAACATGAAATAGTTCAATTATATCGTGTATCTCCAAAGACAAGCATATATGATTTTTCTCGACCTATTAAAGATATTAGAGATAAACAAATAGGGGTGATCAGCGTAGGAGTTGACTCCAAAATTATTAAGCTAAAAGTTTGGCAAATTGTAAGATACTTTATAATTATAGGGCTTCTGTTCATAGTCTTTTCTGTTATTGCAATTTTTGCTTTGTTTAATGTTAATTTTCTCAATCCTCTAAAGGAATTGATTTCCGGAGTTTCGAAATTCGGAAAGGGAGAACTGGATACCAGGATAGAGTTAAAAAGCGAAGACGAGATGAATGATCTCGCCGAAGCATTTAATAAAATGGCTGAAAATCTGAGGAAAACCATGGTCTCTGTTGAGGCCATACAAAAGGAACAGGTACGTTTTAAAGATATTGCTGAAAGCACGGGTGATTGGATCTGGGAGATAGATAAAGAAGGTAAATATATTTATTCCAGCCCTAATGTAGAAAATATCATGGGATATAAACCCAAAGAGACTTTAGGTAGATACTGCTATGATTTTTTTCATCCTGATGATAGAGAGGAGTTCAAAAAATTATCAAGCGAGGTTTTTATAAGAAAAGAGAAAATCGAAGGTTTGGTAACTCGAAACGTAAAGAAAAATGGGGAAATAGTTATTGTTGAAACTACTGGTGTGCCTGTGTTGAAGGAAAACGGGGAGCTGGTGGCTTATAGAGGTGTGGTTCGAGATATTACCCGACGTAAAAAAGCAGAACAACAACTAAAAGACGCTTACTTGAAACTTCAAAAGACACAATTCCAACTCATTCAAGCTGGAAAGATGGAGGCAGTAGGTAGGATGGCAAGCGGGGTTGCCCATGAAGTAAAAAATCCTCTAGGAATAATATTGCAAAGTATAAATTATCTTGAGAAAAAATTATCCGAAGAAAGAGAAAAGGATATTTTTGACGTTTTGAAGATAGCTAAAAATAATATAATGAGGGCGGATGGCATTATAAGGGCATTGGTCGATTTTTCAAGGCAAGAAGAGCTGAGTGTGAAGCCAGTAGATATAAATAAGCTATTAAACGACTCTTTGATGTTAGTTGAGTATAGAATGAAGCAAGAGGATATAATAATCGAAAAAGAAATTACCGAAGGCTTACCAAAAGCCATTATTGACAGAGGAAAGATGGAACAGGTATTTATAAATCTATTGTTAAATGCAATCGAGGCTATTGGCGAAGGAAAAGGTAAAGTGACTCTCCGCAGTTATGTAAAAAAGCTAACCGAGGTAGGTTATCGTATAGGAAGAAGAAAAGGTGAAGATTTCTTTGAACTCGGAGAAAAAGTTGTAATAGTAGAAGTAGAAGATTCGGGTTGTGGCATACCAAAAGAGAATCTGGATAAGATATTCGAACCTTTCTTTACTAGCAAAGATACAGGTAAAGGAACAGGGCTTGGATTGTCAATTACGAAGAATATCTTAGATATGCATAAAGCTATTATACAAGTAGAAAGTGAGCTTGGTAAAGGCACCAAATTCATCATTACACTGCAAATAGCAAAGTAAAAGAAAAGAGGGAGAAAAACTGGAAACAGAGGCCCTCGAGGTACGGGAAAAGACAATCTTACTTGAACAAAAATTAATAGAACTTGAAGATCCGTAAAATAAAATCTAAAATCTCTAAAATCGTACCGTTTACGAATTTACCTATCAAAGTGTTCTGCTTCGCCATGATGCTTACGCTCACGGCTTCGCAGGAACTAGTATCTCTGCGAAGCCAAGCGCGGAAGCTGCTTGGCGTAGCAAGATGTCCCCAAAATCAAGATTAAAACTGTCCCCTTATTTAAGATATGCCTTTAAAAACAGCTCTGAAAAATAAGAACATAAAGTCCATAATGTACGAGGCCTGGTCCACGAGCTGGGCAATGGGGCTTATTATGTTCTTTATATTTTTAATCGGGCTTGCTGATGTGTATATAGCCGGCAGGTTTGGCAAAGAGGTCCAGGCAGCATACGGACTTAGCTTTCAGCTTTACTTTATTTTTCTTATAATCTCAATGGGGCTTTCTATAGGAACGGTTTCTGTTGTCTCGCGCCTTTTCACATCAAAAGGCCACGAAGAAGTAAAGGTAGCCATAAATTCCACGCTTTTAACCGTGATCATAGCAGGATTTTTACTCAGCATTATAGGAGTTCTCTTTGGAGGCACTATAATTACTGCCCTCAATGCCCCCCGGGAAATAAAAGAATATGCCGTGAAGTTAATATCAATATATTCTATCGGCATTATTTTTCATTACCTTACCATGAACACAAATGCTATCTTAAGGGCATGTAAGGAAATACGTAAGTCTGTTCTGACTATGGGGATAGTGTGTACTTTGAATGTAGGACTTAATTTCTATCTATCTCTGCATACACCCCTGGGCTTCAAGGGGATAGCTATTTCCACTGTAATCAGCCTACTTATCGGTAGCATGTTGAACATTTACCATGTTATGCGATTTACAAGAGGTTTGTCCCGTATATGTATTGATATCACAAAAAAGATCGTGCGTATCAGCTGGCCTGCTGGATTATTGCACATATTCTTGCATGTGGGTTCAATGGCCATATTTATTATAATAAGTAAACTGCCTCAATATAATGTAGAAACAATGGCTGCCTTTACAAACGGACTTAAGATAGAATCTATGATTTTTTTACCGGCATTTGCCTTTAGCATGGCAAATTCAGTCGTTGTAGGCAACCTTTTAGGAAAAAAAGAAGAACAAAATGCCTTTGATAGCGGTATTTTAACAGCTCTATTGGGCCTAGGTATCGTGACTTTGATGACGATAACAGTCATGTTTAATGCACGTACAATAGCAGGTTTCCTGTCTAATAATGAGATTGTAATAGATATATGCACAAAATATATACTTATAGCGCTTATTGCAGAGCCATTAATGGCCTGGGGTATAATGCTGGCAGGAGGGCTTAATGCCTCAGGAGACACCAGGGGCGTTATGAAGATCGTTTCGCTAAACCTGTGGCTTTTAAGGATCCCGTTATCGTATCTTCTCGGGATATATTTCAACCTGGGGGCCGTTGCTATTTGGTGGGCGATGAATATTTCAATACTTTTTCAGACAATTTTCTTAACAAAACGCTATTTTTCAAAAAAATGGCTCCTTTTAGCAGAAGATATATAACTGACCCCTCGGGGAATTTTTTCTTCGTATAAAGGGGGTCATCCTGAGCGAAGCGAAGGATCTCTATATATCCTTTAAATAGGGTTTCGATATGCTATTCAATGTAAGTACCGACAAAGAAGAAGCCTTAAAGCTAAAGATGGATTCCCTGGGGATAAGAGAATCAGACTTAGAGGAAAACTTTATACGCTCGAGTAAGAAGGGTGGACAAAAGGTCAATAAGACGTCTTCTTGTGTATATCTTAAACATAAACCCACAGGCATTGAGGTCAAGTGCCAAAAAGAGCGTTCTCAGGCCTTAAACCGGTTCCTTGCCAGGCGCATACTCGTTAATAAGATCGAATCACTTATACTTGGTAAAAAATCAGAAGAGCAGGCCAGGATAGAAAAGATAAGGCGCCAGAAACGGAAACGCTCCAAGAGAGCCAAAGAGAAGATCCTCAGGAATAAAAAAATTCATTCCGAGAAGAAAAAGCTGCGTAAACCGCCTATTCCTGTGATATAATAAATTAAAATCAAGGAGGAAACATGTATAGAGAAAAGATCAAGGTACTGGATTGTACGATCCGCGACGGCGGGCTTATAAATAACCACGATTTTGACCATCGGTTTGTGCAGGAGGTATATAAGGCAATATCGCAAGCTGGTGTGGATTATATGGAGATAGGGTATAAGAACTCCAAGGAACTTTTTTCTTCCAAGGAATTCGGTTTATGGAAGTTTTGCGATGATGACGAAATAAGCCGTATCGTTGAGGGTGTAGAGTCAAAAGCAAAGATCTCTGTTATGGTCGATGTCGGCCGTGTAAATATTGACGACGTAAAGCCAGCTGCTGAAAGCCCGGTAGATATGATCCGGACTGCCGCGTATGTCAAGGATATTGACAAAGCAATACACATGGCAAATCATTTTTCAGAAAAAGGCTACGAGACGACTATTAACATCATGGCTATCTCTAAGGATCAAGGCATTGAATTAGATGAGGCTATCTATCAGATAGAAGAAGAAAGCAAAATAGATGTAGTTTATATTGTAGACAGCTTTGGTGCGCTTTATCAGGAAAGCGTTGAGGAATTAGTAAAGAGATTTAAAAAAGTAATCAAGAAAAGAGAAGTAGGATTTCACGGGCATAATCATCAACAGCTGGCATTCAGTAATACAATCGAGGCAATTATCCATGACGCCAATTATTTAGACGGTACTGTCTATGGTATAGGTAGGGCTGCAGGGAATTGCCCTCTCGAATTACTAATCGGCTTTTTAAAGAACCCAAAATTTGATATACGC
>JAHJHC010000034.1 GCA_018824145.1 Candidatus Omnitrophota bacterium
AGCAACCGTAATCATGGCCCTGGCAAACATACCCGGCAGAAGTAATGCATCCGGGTTATCGATCCGTACTCTAAGAGTAAGGGTCCTTGATTTTCCTTCGATAATAGGAAAAATATTATCTACCTTACCTTTAAATACTTGCGCAGGATACGCATCTACTGTAACTGTAACATCCTGATCAAGTGCTATCTTATTTATATCCCTTTCTACTATACCAAGCTCTACAAACACTTCCATTGTATCGTATAGCGTAGCGACTTTATCATTCGGAGTAACAAATTCTCCCTCCTCTGCGTCCCTGGAACCCAAGACTCCGTCACGCGGCGCATAAAGATCTGTTTTTTTAAGCTCTGTCTCTGCCGAGGCAAGCTCTACTTCAGCTGATTTAATCTCAAATCCTGCCTTCTGTACCTCTAATTCGACTTCTTCCAATTTTGCTTTTATAATACCGCCTATATCATAAAGATCTTTGAAAATCTGTAATTTCTTCTCTGCGGTAAGAAGCTGTATTTTAGTGGACCCCAACTTACTCTTAGCATAATCCACCTTTAAATAGGCATCCTTCTTACCCAAAGTCGCTATCAAATCCTGCTTGTAAATAACATCGCCCTCTCTAAAATTAATGGATTCTATCACCCCGTTCACTTCAAATTTAAGCCCTATCTCCAATGCGCCCTTCACTGTACCCATTACAGGCAAATCATCCTTAAAATCCGTCAAACTTAACCTATAACACCTTACTGGGACAGCCTCGGCTTCCTGCGCTTCGGTAGGTGGCTGCGCAACTTTTTCTACCTTTCCTCCCCCGACTCCGCCCGGGACTCCCTTTGGTCTCTGTCCCTTGCCTTTAAACAGCGTAACACCCCAAACAACCAAAAATCCCAGCACCCACAAAAGTATAAAACCTATTAATAATGTCTTTGGTTTTTTCATTTTAAATTCGCCAGCATGAAGTTCTCGCTATCCAAAAACAAGGCATATCCCGTAGCCTTATTTAATTTCGCCAAGGCCTGGTATAGACTTCCTATTGCCTCAATGTAAAACGACTCCTCATCTGTCAGATTCATATATGCCCGTAGAAGCTCCGGAAGTCCTACTATATCCAACTTCGCATGCGCTTCTGTGATTTTAAGTTTCTCTTTTTCATACGCAATTTTATTGTAATTAGTCTCCACTTGAATCAATCCCTTTTTATAATCTAAATAAGCCTGATTTACTTCTTTAAGAATCTGCCCCTTTGTCTGTTCGAATTTATCTTTGGCCTTCTTCAATGCTATCTCGCTGGACTTCTTCTCAGAAAAGCTCTCGAGATTATCCAGAAGACCTAATTCCACTGCCTCACTCACAGACTCTGTCCTCGATGATTGCCCATGTTTCTCGCTAGTTTGTTCTTCTGTACAAGTTAAAGAAAGTGTGTTGCCGCCAAAAGGCTTTGAAACTTTCACGCCTACATACCAATCAGCCCCCAGGACCAATGATTCAGTCTCATACGCTCCTCCTGATCTCCCATAGGAACCAGTAAGATCGACTTTGAGCTGGTCTTTACCTTTAGCGATCTTCCGCCCATATTCATTATATTCCACCGTATATTCTTCCACCTTCAACTCCGGCCTGCAGTTAAGAGCAAGGTCCATACATTCTTCCAATCTTATATCCTGATTCGCTAAATTTCCGAGAGAGAACTCTCCTATACCTTGCTGAAGCAGGACATCCATATTTACCAAATCTTCCACATGGGAAAAATCCTCAAGATTCATTGCCTGCTCGAGAGTAAGTTTTGCCATAGCCAAAGTGTTTTCACTTGAGGCCACTTGATAACCGATTTGTTTCAATTGAGAATCCACTTCTAGAAACTCAGACCTGGTACTCAACTCGAGATCGAACTTTTTCTTTGCAATGTCAAAGATATGTCCTGCTTTTTCCAAAAGAGAATGTTGCAATTCTCTGTCAATCTTAGCAGTTAAATATGAATAAAACGCTGTCTCTACTTCCACTCTCAAATCCTGCAGCGTTTTATCATAGTTGTGTATTTGGGCTTTCATATTACTAACTGCCTGATCTACTGCATACTTAAGCCTCCATCCATAATACAACGGATATTCAAATTTCAGCTTATATTCTTTATCTGTAAAATCCTGTGTTGACCCCGTTGTTTTCCCAATAGTCTCCAAATAATTCAAACTTGCCGATGGATAAAGCGCGCGTCTAGCCTCTCTAATTTTAAGCATCGAAAGCTCTATCTCCTCCTCAGCTATCTTTGCAGCCATGTGATTTTCTAATGCAATATCAACTGCTTCTTGCACATCTGAGGCAGCATAAGATGCTGCGGCTACACTACCACGGGATGTAGTTGCAGCATCTTGTGCTGCTACTACGTAATCTTTTGCACCATAAGATGGTGCAACTACATCAGTATCAAATATAATCGGCACCTCTATCCATTGGTCCTCGCTACCAAGATCTTCAGGGAAAGGCTGGTATCTCTGGTGAAGCCAGACTGCCTGTAAACAAATATTATCAAGATCCTCATTTCCTGATGAGGCTGATATATAAACATCTTTTAATTCTCCCCAAGGAGAAAGTAAAAGCCTTAATCTTAACTCACCGCGTGAATTATATACCAATGACTCCTCTGTCTCTTGAAGCAGACTATGGATATCCTGGGATATATCTATTATATATTGGGTGATAGACTCAATCGGAGGGGAATA
>JAHJHC010000035.1 GCA_018824145.1 Candidatus Omnitrophota bacterium
CAAAGGCGTTCTAAGTAAGATAGGAATGCCTTTTTTTATTTTTGGTCAGATTGCACAAGGATTGTGCAACGCTAACAAGGGGAGTACGTTATGCAGAAGAAGCTTAAAGAGTTCATGGCAAGTGTTATAGAGAAGAATCCTGGTGAAAAGGAATTTCATCAGGCAGTAGAGGAAGTAGTGGAGTCAGTCATATCTTTTGTAGAAGAAAATCCACAGTACAGAGAAGCTAGGATACTTGAGAGGATTGTTGAACCAGAGAGAGTTATAATGTTTCGTGTTCCATGGCAAGATGACAAGGGCGAGATTCATATAAATAGAGGATACCGCATAGAAATGAATAGTGCCTTGGGTCCTTATAAAGGTGGGCTTAGGTTTCATCCTAGCGTTAACCTGAGTATATTAAAATTCTTAGCATTTGAGCAGGTATTTAAGAATAGTTTGACCACGCTTCCTATGGGCGGAGGTAAAGGCGGCTCTGATTTTGATCCGAAAAGTAAGTCAGATAATGAAGTAATGAGATTTTGCCAGAGTTTCATGACAGAATTACAGCGTCACATTGGGCCAGATACTGATGTTCCTGCAGGAGATATAGGAGTAGGAGAAAGAGAGATAGGGTTTATGTTTGGTCAATATAAGAGACTTCGCAATGAATTTACAGGTGTTTTGACAGGAAAGGGGTTAAATTGGGGCGGGAGCTTAATAAGGCCTGAGGCAACAGGATATGGTTGCGTATATTTTGCAGAAGAGATGCTTGAGACAAGGGGAGATTCGCTCAAAGGTAAGGTTTGTACAATTTCAGGTTCAGGAAATGTTGCCCAGTACACAGCTGAAAAATTGCTTCACCTTGGTGCAAAGCCGGTAACTATTTCAGACTCCACTGGATTTATACATGACCCTGACGGCATAAGTGAACAGAAATTAGAATTTGTGAGAGAATTGAAGAATGTAAGACGCGGCAGAGTTAGAGAATATGCTGCAAAATACAATTGTAAATATGTTGAAGGGAGATGGCCGTGGGAGGTAAAATGCGACTGTGCTTTTCCGTCTGCTACGCAGAATGAGATTCATGAATCAGACGCAAAGCAGCTTGTTAAAAATGGCTGCATGTTAGTTGCAGAAGGTGCGAACATGCCTACATTGCCAGAGGCGATAAAGATATTTCAGCAGGCAAAGATATTGTATGCGCCTGGAAAGGCCTCCAATGCAGGAGGGGTTGCGACAAGCGGTCTAGAGATGTCGCAGAATAGCTTGAGACTTTCATGGACGAGAGAAGAAGTAGATAATAGGCTGCATGATATAATGGTTAAGATTCATGAGGCCTGTGTTAAATATGGAAAAGCAGGAAAATACATTGACTATGTAAAAGGCGCAAACATTGCAGGGTTTGTAAAAGTAGCTGATGCAATGTTGGATCAGGGGTTGGTGTAATTTAGGTTTTCGTAAATTTTTTACTGTAAATTTTTTACTTGACAATCTTTTATAGTGTGATATAGTTTAAACAGAAAGCACAAAGATTGTGCTTTTATATAGCGAAGCAAGGAGGCGTTCGGAGTTAAGAACGCCATTTTTATTTTAGGATAACGACGTCCTTTTTTATGGCAGAGTTTGCCGTTAAGGAAGGGCGTTTTTTTATGCCCTTCGGTTAAAATAGGGGGTGATTCGTATGGAAAATAAAGGATTGTGCATGACTTGCGTTGAAGATATAAAATGTAGTTTTTTGAAGCAATTTCCTGTTATTTACTGCGAAGAATTCACCGATTTTATATCCAGAGAAGAGGATGAACCAAGGAGAAAAAGGAGGGGATAGTTATGAATTTAAGAACACCAGGCGGAAGCGATGCAACAAGAACTTTTAACAGATCAAAAAATGTAGTTCCTACCTCTGGCTTGTGCTCGAGGTGTGCAGAGTCGTGCAAAGGAAATTGTGAAGTATTTAAATCCTCTTTTAGAGGAAGGGAAGTTATTTATCCAGGCCCTTTTGGAGAGGTAACTGCAGGAGCTGACAAAGACTATCCTGTTGATTATTCACATTTGAATATCCAGGGGTATGCTTTGGGTGCCCAGGGGTTGCCAGAAGGAGTAGAAGGAAATTCTGACACAGCTACGTTCCCTGTTGTAGATACTGAGACACAATACGGTTGGGACAAAAAAGTAAAGATGAAAGTACCTATTTTTACAGGCGCACTTGGGTCAACCGAGATTGCGCGTAAAAACTGGGAACACCTTACTGTAGGAGCTGCAATTTCAGGTATAACAATTGTGTGTGGTGAAAACGTATGCGGTGTTGATCCTGAGCTCGAACTGGATAAAAGAGGAAAGATTGTGAAATCTCCTGAGATGGACCGTCGTATAGATGCATACAGAAGATTCCACGATACTTATGGCGAGATACTGGTCCAGATGAATGTCGAAGACACACGATTAGGCGTTGCTGAATACTTACGTAAAAAACATAATCTCGAGACCATTGAGTTGAAGTGGGGACAGGGCGCAAAGTGCATAGGAGGAGAGATAAAGGTAAAGAGTTTAGAAGAGGCTTTCACGCTCAAAAAACGCGGATATATTGTAACGCCTGATCCAACAGTAAAGGCAAACCAAGAGGCTTTTAAGCAAGGAGCAATAAAGGAGTTTGAACGTCACTCAAGGCTGGGATTTGTCTCAGAAGACGATTTTAATAAGGAGATAAAACGCTTAAGGGAACTTGGTTACAAGAGGATTACTTTAAAAACAGGTGCTTACTCCATGCGTGAGCTTGCAATGGCAATAAGATATGCCTCACTCAATAAGATAGATTTATTGACTATTGACGGTGCTCCTGGCGGAACAGGTATGTCGCCGTGGCGCATGATGCAGGAATGGGGGATTCCGACATTTTATATTGAGGCATTGGCTTATGAATTCTGTGAAAAGCTTTCTAAGAAAGGAATGCGGGTTCCTGATATTGCTATTGCAGGAGGATTTTCTCTAGAAGACCATGTATTCAAAGCAATCGCAATGGGTGCGCCTTACATAAAGGCAGTATGCATGGGAAGGGCATTGATGATCCCCGGATTTGTCGGTAAGAACATAGGTGAGTGGATTAAAAATGGCAATCTTCCTACGACAGTAAAAGAGTTTGGCACTAGGCCAGAGGAGATATTTGTCTCGTATGAAGAGCTTGTTGAGAAATACGGAAAAGACATGAAGCATATTTCCTTAGGGGCTGTCGGCGTGTACACCTTTGCGCAGAGGATAAAAGTTGGTCTGCAACAGATCATGGCTGGTTCAAGAAATTTCAGGATTAACACGATTTCGAGAAAGGACCTTATGTGTCTTACAGAAGATGCCGCTAAAATCTCAGGTATACCTTATGTAATGGATGCTTATAGAGATGAAGCAGAAAAGGTCCTCAATGGAAAATAAGAGCAAAAAATTAAGATTTACACTATTATTTTTTGTGATATAATGCACAGGGTATGTGTATTTAAGCCCGCCAAGAGGGGAGGTTAATGTTGCCAAAAATAAAAGGTATAGACAAAGTTTTAATCATAGGCTCAGGCCCTATTGTAATAGGTCAGGCGTGCGAGTTTGATTATTCAGGCACGCAGGCGTGTAAGGCATTGCGGAAGCTTGGTTATAAAATTATTCTTGTGAATTCTAACCCTGCGACGATCATGACTGACCCTGGCATGGCAGATGTCACCTATATAGAGCCTTTGAATGTCGAGAGGCTTACTGCTATTATAGAGAAGGAGAGACCTGATGCGCTTTTGCCGAATCTTGGCGGACAGACCGGGCTAAATCTATCAAGTGAGTTATCAAAAAAAGGTATACTTAAGAAATTCGGATGTAGGATCATAGGGGTGCAGGCAGATGCTATTGAGAGGGGCGAGGACAGGTTGATATTTAAAGAGACAATGGAAAAATTGGCAATTCCCATGCCTAATAGCGAACTTGCATATTCTGTCGAAGAGGCCAGAAAGATCGCACATGATCTAGGCTACCCTGTTATTATCAGGCCAGCATATACCATGGGCGGAACTGGGGGAGGGGCGGTATTTAATGACGAGGAACTTGAGGTAGTTGCTGCAAGAGGGATATCAGTGAGTCTTATCGGGCAGATCCTTGTCGAGGAATCTGTATTGGGCTGGGAAGAGCTGGAACTTGAGGTAGTAAGAGATAGAGAGTCTAATAAGATCACAGTGTGTTTTATAGAAAATATTGACCCAATGGGCGTTCACACCGGAGATTCATTCTGCGCTGCGCCTATGCTCACAGTAGAAAAGGCAATACAGGAAAAACTCCAGAATTATTCTTATAAAATAGTAGATGCAATAGGCGTTATAGGAGGGACCAATATCCAGTTTGCCCGCAACCCCGAAGATAATAGGGTCGTTGTAATAGAAATCAATCCCAGGACATCACGTTCATCAGCCTTGGCAAGTAAGGCAACAGGATTTCCTATTGCGTATGTATCGTCAAGATTGGCAGGGGGTGATTTATTGAGAGATATCCCGTACTGGAGAGACGGGACCCTTGATAAATATACGCCTTCAGGAGAGTACGTGGTCATAAAATTCTCACGTTGGGCATTCGAAAAATTCAGGGGAATAAAGGATCAGTTAGGTACACAGATGAGGGCTGTGGGCGAGGTAATGAGTATAGGTAAAACATACAAAGAGGCATTTCAGAAGGCTATAAGGAGTCTTGAGAAGAATCGTTATGGTCTTGGCTTTGTTGAGAATTTTAATAAGTTGTCTTTGGATGAATTAAGAAAGCTTTTGGCGTATCCTACCTCAGAGCGCCAGTTTATTATGTATGAGGCGCTTCGTAAAGGTGCAACAGTCGATGAATTGTATGATAAGACAAATATCCACAGGTATTTTATCACACAGATGAAGGAACTGGTGATGTTTGAAGAAGATATATTGAAATATAAAGATAAGAAACTCCCTGATGATATGTTCATAAAGGCAAAGCAGGATGGTTTTTCAGATAGATATCTCGGCGAGATACTGTGTGTGCCTGAAAAAGATATTAGAGAAAGGCGTCTTAAACTTGGTAAGGCACAGGCATGGGAGGCGGTTCCGGTAAGCGGTGCAGATGCAGCATATTATTACTCTACATATAATGCACCCGATAAAGTCATAACCTCACCTAATAGAAAGATAATGATACTAGGAGGCGGTCCGAATAGGATCGGCCAGGGAATAGAATTCGATTATTGCTGCTGTCATGCTGCATTTGCACTTAGAGATTTAGGTTATGAGAGTATTATGATCAATTGTAATCCTGAGACAGTTTCAACAGACTATGATACGTCTAATAAACTCTATTTTGAGCCTTTGACTGTTGAGGATGTTTTGAGTATTTACAATAAAGAGAAGCCAGTTGGAGTAATAGTCCAATTCGGCGGACAGACCCCTTTAAACATAGCAAAAGAATTGGAAGAATCCGGCGTAAAGATACTTGGCACGTCTGTTGAAAGTATAGATCTGGCTGAAGATAGAGAGAGATTTGCTAAAGTAATGAAGAAAATGGATATCCCTATGCCGGAACATGGCATGGCAAAGACATTTGAAGAGGCGTTAAAAGTCGCTGCAAAAATAGGATATCCTTTGGTTGTGAGGCCTTCCTATGTTTTGGGCGGAAGGGCGATGGAGATTGTTTATGATGAAGATATGCTCAAGGATTATTTAAAAGTAGCGGTGGAAGTTTCGCCTGATAGGCCTATTCTCATAGATAAATTTTTAGAAGATGCTGTCGAGGCAGAGGCAGATGCGGTTTCCGACGGAGAAGAGGTGTTTATACCTTCTATAATGGAACACATAGAAGAGGCAGGCGTGCATTCCGGTGATTCAGCATGTTTTATACCTCCGAAAACAATACCTAAGAAACACAAAGATACAATATCAGAATATACGGAGAAGATTGCAAAGGAACTTAAGGTAGTGGGCCTTATGAATATCCAGTATGCTATTGCGAATGACAAGGTTTATGTGCTGGAGGCGAATCCAAGGGCATCAAGGACCGTGCCTATTGTCTCAAAGGTATGCGGTTTGTCTATGGCAAGGGTTGCGACTGAGCTTATGCTGGGTAAAAATTTAAAGGACATGAATCTAAAGGTTAAAAAATATGACCACGTGGGAGTAAAAGAGGCTGTATTTCCGTTTTATATGTTTCAGGAGGTAGATCCTGTTCTTGGTCCTGAGATGCGCTCAACAGGAGAGGTTTTAGGTCTAGCTGATTCAGCAGGTTTAGCCTATTTCAAGGCGCAAGAGGCAGCTGGTGTGAGACTTCCTACAGAAGGGACAGTTCTTATGACAGTTGCTGATAAAGATAAAAAGAAAAATATTGCTGAAGCAGCAAGGAAATTAAAAGAACTTGGCTTTAGGATAGTTGCAACAGAAGGCACAAAGAGATTCCTTGATAAAAATAAAGTCGAAAGCGAGCTTGTTAGGAAGATGCATGAAGGAAGGCCGAATATCGGCGATGCTATTAACAATAAAGAGATCAAACTTATCATAAATACGCCTGTTGGAAAGACTGCGGCTTACGATGATTCATACATAAGAAAGAGCGCGATAAAGTACAAGATCCCTTATATTACAACGCCGGCAGCAGCCGTTGCAGTGGCAGATGGGATTAAATCCTATTTGGAAAATAAAGGCGACGTAAAATCTCTGCAGGAATACCATGAGGAAATAAACTAAAGGCAAAGGCCGTAATAGACACATTTCAATGTGTCTGTTTATGGAGGCCTTTGCGACAAATATGTAGGGCACACTTCAGTGTGCCGAAAAGAATGTTCTTAAATGATTAAGCGCGTGGTTACTAAAAAAATTAGTTTTGATAATGAGAAATATCTTGCTGAGCAGACGAAAGAGATCCTTAGCAGGGTAAAGAGATTTGACAATAAACTCTATCTTGAATTCGGCGGCAAGATTTGTTTTGATTATCACGCTGCAAGAGTCCTGCCCGGATATGATCCTAATGTCAAGATGCGGCTTCTCGAAAAACTCAAAGACTATGCCGAGATTATCATAAGTGTTTACGCTAAGGATATCGAACAGGGAAGGGTTAGAGGGGATTATGGCATAACTTATGACCTTGCAACATTGAAGCTTATAGATGATTTAAAGGCATGGCATCTTGATGTGTCCTCAGTAGTTTTGACGAGATTCAATAATGAACCAGCTGCTATAAAATTTAAAAGACGGCTGGAAAAATTAGGGCTTAAGGTGTATAAACATGTGACAATAGCCGGATATCCGCATGATGTTGAAAAAATAGTAAGCTTTTCCGGTTACGGGAGAAATGAATATATAGAGACTAAAAAACCTGTAGTAATTGTTAGTGCCCCTGGTCCGGGAAGCGGCAAACTCGCAGTATGTCTTTCACAGCTTTACCATGACCATGTAAAGGGCATAAATTCAGGATATGCAAAATTTGAGACCTTTCCTATATGGAATTTGGCGCTTCATCATCCCGTAAACATAGCATATGAAGCTGCAACAGTGGACTTGGCTGACTTTAATCTGGTGGATCCTTTTCATCTTGAAAAATATAAGAAAGAGGCAATAAATTACAACCGCGACGTAGAGGCATTTCCTATATTGAGAAATATAATACATAAAATTACCGGCTCCAAAAGTAGTTATTATAATTCACCTACGGATATGGGCTGTAATAGGGCTGGTTTTGGTATTGTAGATGACAGGGGTGCCCAGGAGGCTGCAAGGCAGGAGATAATCAGGAGATACTTCAGGCACAATTTAGAATTTGCAGTCGGTAGCGGCGCAAAAGAAGAACTTGAAAGGGCGCAGGCTATTATGGATAAAGCAGAAGTCAAACCTGAAGACAGATCCGTGGTCGTGCCTGCAAGAAAGGCAGCTGAAGATTGCAGGAAAAAGGGTAAGGGCAATAAAGGGTATTTTTGCGGTGCTGCAATTGAACTTCCGGACGGTAAGATTGTAACAGGGAAGAATTCACCTCTTATGCATGCAGCATCCAGTGCTATTATAAATGCAATAAAGCACTTAGCTAAGATAGATGATAGCATGCATATCCTTAAGCCTGAAGTTATGAATGATTTGTCCAGATTGAAAAAAGATATATTGAGCATGGCATCAGAGAGTTTAACGCTCGACGAAATACTTGTGGCATTATCCATAAGTGCGCATAATGACAGTAATGCAAAAAAGGCCTCTTCGAAGCTCAAAGATCTAAGAGGTTGTGAACTTCACAGTACACATCTGCCTACACCGGGGGATGAAGCCGGTCTCAGAAAACTCGGAGTAAATTTTACAACAGACGCAATCCCATCGTCGAGTTTGTTTTTTAATTATTAAATTTAATGCGATAGGGGGAATTGGAAATGAGTGGCGTATTTGGAGTTGTTGCTAAAGAAGGGTGTTCAGAGGACCTTTTATACGGAATCGATTACCAGTCGCATCTTGGGACAGAATACGGAGGCATAGCTTTACTGAGCGGGAAAAGGATATATAGGTATATACACAATATATCCCAGAGCCAGTTTAAGTCAAAACTTTATGACGATTATAAAAAGATAGAAGGTAAATATGGGATCGGCGTTATAAGTGATTCAGATCCGCAGCCCATCTTTCTTAATGCAAAATTCGGTTCGTTTGCAATCTGTATGTCCGGATTGATTGAAAATACAAAAGAGCTTATTGAGATGCTTCACAAAGAGGGGCATTCATTCAGCGAGACTGAAGACGGCTCTGCGAATTCTGTTGAGATAGTGGCAAAACTCATAAGTAAGGGTGAAGATTTTGTAAGCGGTATAGAGTATATGTTTAGTGAAATCATCGGTTCTACCAGCGTGCTTTTACTATGCAAGGATGGGATATATGCTGCCAGGGATAGGTTTGGGTATACACCATTAGTAATCGGAAAAAGAGATAATGACTTTGCCGTTGCATCAGAGACATGTGCTTTTCCAAATACAGATTTTAAGATTCACAAATATCTCATGCCGGGAGAGATAGTTCTTATAAACGAAAAAGGGTTGAGCCAAGTAAGAGGTCAGAGAGATATAAGTCAGATCTGTTCGTTTTTGTGGATATATACTGGATTTCCGGCATCGAGTTACGAAGGCACGAGTGTTGAAGCAGTGAGGGAAAAATGCGGCGCGTGTTTAGCTAAAAGAGATAAGGATATAGAAGTAGATGTTGTTTCAGGTGTTCCTGATTCAGGTACTGCCCATGCCATAGGCTATGCAATGCAATCTAAAAGACCTTATAGACGCCCTCTTGTAAAATATACCCCAGGATATGGCAGGAGCTACACGCCTCCTGTACAAGAGATAAGGGATCGTGTGGCTAAGATGAAACTTATTCCTATAAAGGAGATTATAGAAGGGAATCGGATTGTTGTATGCGAGGACTCTATTGTTCGCGGCACACAGCTTAAGAATTTCACCGTACAAAAACTATGGGATAACGGCGCAAAGGAGATTCATGTCAGGCCTGCCTGCCCACCGCTTATGTTCCCTTGCAAATTCTGTCTTTCTACAAGATCGACAGATGAACTTGCTGCGAGACGCGCCATAAGAACTATTGAAGGCAAGGATATAGACGACGTTTCAGAATATATAGATTCTACTACGGAAAAATATAAAAAGATGGTCGAGTGGATTAGAAAAGATATCGACGTAACTACCCTCCGCTACCAGACCTTAGATGATATGATAAAGGTCATTGACCTCCCGCGAGAAAAATTATGCACGTATTGCTGGAATGGCGAGTGTTTGGCCAAAGGTAATCTTATAGAATAACCCCCTGTCCTTCAAGATTTGTAATATTTTCAATGATAGGTTACATATTGTCATGGTTAGTAGCACCTAGGCTAGCAGGTCTTGGGGCTTCTTTTGTGCGAGCGGGCCCCGTTCCAAATTCTAATCGACAGTCAAGTTATTGTTTGTATATTACTGCGTGCAACTCTGATAAATTATTCGACGATATTAAAGAATTTGGA
>JAHJHC010000036.1 GCA_018824145.1 Candidatus Omnitrophota bacterium
CTCTTTTCATAAGAAGTATAGGAGACGCTACTGATATAGTACAAAAAGAGATGTATGTCTTTACCGATAGGGGAGGAAGATCCATTGCGTTGAGGCCAGAGGCAACTGCTTCTGTTGTCAGGGCCTACCTGGAAAATTATTCCGGACGATTAGAACCTCTTACAAAGTTTTTTTATATAGGCCCTATGTTCAGAAGCGAAAGGCCGCAGAAAGGCAGACAAAGACAGTTTCACCAGTTAGGAATAGAGGCGATTGGATCAGACAATCCTCTTCTCGATGCAGAGGTTATTTCCCTTGCAGTAAACTTTCTTGAAAAATTGGATATATCCGGAGACGATTTTAGTTTGAAAATAAATAGTCTTGGTTGCCAAAAAGATAAGCTGGCGATAATAGAAAAGTACAAAAAGGTCGTCAAGCCATATTTAAAATCATTGTGTGATGAATGTAATGCCCGCTGCAGTAAAAATGTACTTCGGGTTTTTGACTGTAAAAATCCGCAGTGTAAAGAGATTATTAAAGATATAGAATTCAAGAACTTACTATGTGGGAATTGCACAGAACATTTTGATTCTGTAAAAGCAGGATTGGATAATCTTAAGATTCCTTATATAGTTGATCCGAAGATAGTACGTGGTTTGGATTATTATACAAAGACTGTGTTTGAGATTATTCAGAAGAATTTAGGCGCTAAAGACGCGATTTGTGCGGGAGGCAGATACAACAATCTTATAAGAGATATGGGTGGGGAAGACACGGCGGCTATTGGTTTTGCTTTTGGGATTGAAAGACTGGTTTTAGTCATAAAAGAGGGATTTTCTAAATTACCGCCGCCTCCGGGTTTTTTTATAGCGACTAGCAATGAGAAGTTATACGAGAGAGCCTTTGAACTTATGGACGGCTTACGGGGTGATGGTCATTCATGCGATATGGAATATGAGAAAAAATCCCTGAAGGCGCAGATGAGAAAGGCGCAAAGGCTGAATGCCGGATTTGTCATTATTTTAGGGGAAGATGAATTCGCGAGGGGAAAAGTCGTTATTAGAGATATGGATACAGGAAATCAACAGGAAGCCGCTTATAATAAAGATGTTATTCTCAGTGAAGTGAAACAGATATTAAAAAAAGAAAAGGCGTCATAGATATGTCAATGAAACGCACTCATGCGTGTGGAGAGCTCTCTATAAAAAATATAGGTGAAAAGGCGGCTCTTCTGGGATGGGTTCATAATAGACGGGATCATGGGAAAATAATTTTTATAGATATTCGCGATAAACATGGCCTCACTCAAGTAGTCTTTTTTAAAAATAAACAAGCTGAAGAATTGCGCAGTGAATATGTGATAGGCGTGAAGGGCGCTGTACAGAGAAGGCCGAAAGGGACTGAGAATACCAAGATTGCAACAGGTGAAATAGAGCTTGCCGCAGAAGAATTGGAGATAATCAATCCTTCGTTGACGCCGCCTTTTGAGTTAGACCAGATGTCTGATGTATCAGAGGAGGTCAGGCTTAAACATAGATATATTGATTTAAGAAGGCCGGATATCCAGAAAAAACTATTTTTACGTCATAAGATATTTAAGTCAATAAGGGACTTTTTGGATAAAGAAGCTTTCACAGAGGTAGAGACGCCGATATTGACGAAGTCTACGCCGGAAGGCGCGCGCGATTTCCTTGTCCCTTCCAGGTTGAATAGAGGTAAATTCTTTGCTTTGCCGCAGTCCCCGCAACTCTTCAAGCAATTATTAATGATCTCCGGATTCGAAAAATATTTTCAGATTGCAAGGTGTTTCAGAGATGAGGACCTGCGTTCGGATAGGCAGCCTGAATTTACTCAACTGGATATGGAGATGTCTTTTGTAGATGAAGAAGATATCTTTGATATCGTAGAAAGGCTGATTTATTTTGTATTTAAGGAAACCTTGGGCATATCCCTCAAGATTCCTTTTCCGAAAATAAGCTATCAAGAGGCAATGCAGAAATATGGGACAGATAAACCCCGTTTGAGCGAAAGAAGCGAAGACTTTGAGTTTTTATGGGTCTTGAATTTCCCTCTTTTCAAGTATGACCAGGAAGAGAAACAATGGGGGATGGAGCATCATCCTTTTACTTCTCCCGACCAGAATGATATAGACTTAATAGAGACTTCACCGGATAAGGTAAGGTCAAGGGCATATGATTTAGTCGTTAATGGAGTGGAGATAGCTAGTGGCAGCATAAGGATTCACAGAAGAGATTTACAGGAGAGGATTTTTAAACGGATAGGTATGGACGCGGCTAGGGCAAAAGAGCGTTTCGGGTTCTTGCTTGAGGCATTTGGTTATGGTGCGCCGCCACATGGCGGGATAGCTTTTGGTCTAGATAGGCTTTTGGCCTTGATGTGTAAAGTAAATAGCATAAGGGAAGTCATTGCCTTTCCGAAAACACAAAGCGCATACTGTCCGATGACAGAGGCGCCGTCGTCAGTGGACGACAGACAGCTGAAAGAGCTGGGGATTGAGATAGCGAATAAAAAACTAAAGAAATAGCGTTTAGCGTATAGCGCATAGGAAAAATTTATATATCCTAACCGCTAAACGCTATCCGCTAGTAAAAGGAGGTCTTATGAAGAAATTAAGTTTACTGTTTGCAGCTTTTCTCCTATCCGGATGCATTATGCGGGCGACACCTTACAAGATGGACAGGGTCGATCAGGAGATCAAAGGTAACAGGGGAGTGCTGGTAGGGAGCGCTGAGGCTTCTCAAGAGGCAGATAAGAAAAAGACCAGGACCATGTATAATATAGAAATAGAGCTCCCTTCTCGCAGTGATGTCAAAAATCCGGATTTAGGTACTCACGGGAATAGAGGCTATATAAGTAAAAGCGATGTTGCTGAACAAAAAAATGCACCGGTAAAAAAAGCAAAGAGTGTTGCGGAATTAAAGCCTATCAGCGCACCGAAAACGGTACAGGTTGTGTATACGACTCCTTTGTCTTCAGATAAAGGCTATATACAAGAGAAGGGTGAAGGGACATTGATTGAGATGGAAAAATCCCTTAATATATACATCGTAGAAAATGGAGACACCCTTCAGAAGATATCTAATAAGATGTATGGTACCACAAAAAGATGGAAAAATATTTATGAGGCAAATAAGAAAGTTTTAAAGAGCCCTGATAAGATAAAACCAGGACAGAAATTGATGATACCCATAGATTGAATGTATCTTTTAGTTAATCCATGAAGAAAACTGTAGCTATACAAAACAGTGACGAGGCACGGGCCCTTTTTGGAAAATGCGATGAGAATCTTAGACTGGTAGAATCTAGTTTTAGAGTCAAGGTCTTCTCACGCGGGGAAAAATTGACAATAAGCGGTAAAAAGGATGCGGTTGAGAAAAGCACAAGGCTTTTTGAACAATTGCTTCTGATATTGCGCCAGGGAGGCACCATAAAGAAAGACGAAATAACTTATTCTATAAACTCGTTCAAAAAATATTCTCAACCTGACTTGAAAGATATCTATCTCGAGAAAATAGAGATTTCTTCAAAACGACAGTTTGTGACCCCAAAAACACAAGGCCAGAAAAAATACGTAGATGCAATAAGGCAATATGACATCGTTTTTGGTGTAGGGCCGGCAGGCACTGGCAAGACTTATTTAGCAATGGCTATGGCTGTGAGGGCATTAAAGAATAAGGAGGTTAACAGGATTATTTTGACGCGTCCGGCTATTGAAGCAGGAGAAAGCCTTGGTTATTTGCCGGGCGACCTTTATGAAAAAGTAACTCCGTATCTAAGGCCTCTTTACGATGCCCTTTACGATATGATGGACGCAAACAGGATCCAGGATTATATAAAAAGAGGTGTTATAGAAGTTGCGCCGCTTGCCTATATGAGGGGTCGTACTTTGAATGACTCTTTTGTAATCCTTGATGAGGCACAGAATTCTACCGCAGATCAAATGAAGATGTTCCTGACAAGGCTTGGGTTTGACTCTAAGACTGTAATAACAGGAGATGCTACGCAAAGCGATCTTCCTTCGGGAAGAGAATCGGGTTTAGAGCATGTGCAAAAGATCCTTAAGCATATAAAAGGGATAAAATTTTTATATTTTACAGGTAAAGACGTCGTGAGACATGTTTTGGTGCAGGAAATAATAAGGGCATACGAAAAGAATAGCGGATAGCGGATAGTTTGTCTATCTGCTAACCCAAGGATATATTATGAAAAAAATCATCAATAACAAATCAAGCAAGAAATCTAATCGTGTTCCTCATATTGCTATTGCAATAACTACATGCGTGCTTTTAGTAGCTATAATACAATGGGATAGAGGGCTTTTTAAGGCAGAATTTCTCGAAGGTGATATAGCCTTAAGGACTATCTATGCGCCGTATGATTTTACTATAAAAGGAGATATAAATGTCCAGGCCACTGAGCTCGCTCGGAAAAATGCCATGGATTCGGTGTTGCCGGTGTATATCTTGGATAAAGAAATGAAAAACAATGTCTTGAAAAAGTCCGAATCCATTGTTGATTCGGTGAGGGGTTTAAAACAGACTCCTGATATAACAAATGAAGAAATATTATCTAAGATAGCGGAATTCGCCTCTACATATAATCTTTCAGAAACTTTGATAGAAGAGATTTTAGGGTTAAAGGACCTCGAGAGTTTTTACGGCCGGATTAAACAAGTAATAGAGAATTTTATGGGAAGAGGAATAATTTCTGATTCGGGAAAGGCTCGGCTTATAGACGCCAATATAGGAACCGTAAGATTGGTAGATGAAATCGAGGGAGTCAGGTCTATCCATGATTTTTATACCCTTGAAGACTTAAAGAAGGAGGTGGAGCAGTTCTCTTCTTCGATTGCAAAAGATAGAAACCAGAGAAGTATCGTTTCGGATTTTGTAAATTCAGTTTTGAATATAAATATAATATACGATAAGGACAGGACAGAATTAGAAAAGCAAGCGGCCGCAGAAAAAATAGTCTCGATGTACAATGTAAAAAAGATAAAAAAGAATGAGATGATATTGGATAAAGGCGAACGTATAGGAAAAGAGCATATTACAAAATTAAAAGGCATTGAGCAGAATGA
>JAHJHC010000144.1 GCA_018824145.1 Candidatus Omnitrophota bacterium
CAATCAATGCAGGATTACCAGTTATTATGGGGACTTTTATTATTTGACTTGGAATTTTGCCATCATTAGTCACAAATATCATTTGTTCCATTAGAGCAAGTTGTAAATAATAATTATCATTAAAATCTGAATCCTTGATATGCGAAAATAGCCCATCAATATCCACTTCTCTAAACTTATCATCCACTCGTTCAGCAGACTGCAACATTATGTTTTCAATAGCAGTAGTTTTTCTTTCTACTTTTTTCTGTCTTTACTAATTCATGTGAATATATGAATAACTCGTGCAAAATAAGACGACCAAACCATTACTTAAGACTCAAACGTCGATTAGAAGGGAAATTATAAAAATTCTCTTCTGCTGATACTGGTAAATGTTTTTTTTTAAATCGCTGTTTATTTTCTCTTTCCTTATCAAGCCTCCATTTTTCAATAGACTCTTTGTTGAATCGCCAGTTCTTACCCATTCTTAAAGTTGGGAGCCTACATTTCTTCAGGTGTTTATAAATACTGATTTTTCTGTTCTTTAATTACCAGCTATCGTTGTCTAATTTATTTCACTACTTTGACAACTCCTTAAAAACCGTAACAATTCAAACGAATCACTTCATTTAAACTTTCGGAAACCCATAAAACGCATTGAGAATGTCACGCTTTCCTATAACGCCAGAAATTTCTTTATCCTCAATGACCATAACCGGCAGCGTATGAACATTCTTCTCACACATTATCTTCATTATTTCAAATAGATTCGTTTCCTCCGTTATCGTAACAACATCTTTTGTCATAAAGGCAGTTGCATTCATATCGGCAAAATCTTCTATTTCCGCATAATTTTGAATGTCGCTCGTAATTTTCTTCATTATGTTTAACAAATCGGTTGACGTCACAATGCCACAAATTTCTCCATTGTCTTTCACGACAGGGACGCCGCTAATTTTAAACCTCATCATAAGATGAGCCAATTTCATAATTTTTTCATCTTCCTTTATTGTAATCGCGTACTTCGACATAATATCTACAGCCTTGATGCCTTCAAGTTGCTTCTTTAATTTTTCTTTCATCTCTTTACTCATTTGACTATTCCTTTCCTAATTTCATCGTTTAGCATCTCCTAGCATAATCCAATCGTCTTAGAGAATTTTTCTTCTGCAAAATACTGTTAAGTGTTTCCTTTTTTAACTCGATGTTTATTCTCCTTCTCCTTATAAATCCGCTATTTATCAATAGACTCTTTGTTGAATCGCCAGCTTTTGCCCATTCTAAAAGACGGAAGTTCGTTCTTTTTTAGGTAATATCTCCTGAGATATCATTCAACTCCATTGAGACAACAGCAATATCAGGAACATCCATTGTCATACGCTTGATTGCTGCTGCTCAACTTTGTGCAGAGTTAACAATATATCCGCTTTCAAGAAATGCGATGGCTAAATTATTAAAGAACACATCTATCTTTTTAATTGCATTGCTTTAGATTCTCATTATAATCTATTCCAGTCAAGCAAATCCTTGCTTTTCGAAAGTTGTTTCAAGCAAGACCTTTTCTGATTCTCTCCTATAAAATTCCAGTTGCATATTTACTGCACCCCACTAAAACGTTCAATCAAAATATTTTACTTATTGCACAAGGAGGGACATAATCAAAAACACTCTTTTACTTGTTTTCAGACCGCTGAACTTCAACTCTCAACTTAACTCCTTTACCAAGATCAATTTCAAATATGATTATTTTCTCTTTCCTTGATACTGAACTTGACAAAATATTGAGTTCTTCCTTGCCTTCAATGTTAAATGTTTTTAAAAGGAATTCGAGAAACTTATAGACATCTTCTTCGCTTGTAATTTTCTCCTCTGAATTTATTTTCAATACAATGGTATCATTCTCATGAACCGTTTCGATCCTCATCCCATGTACAACTTTAGCAATATCCCTGATATTGTTCAATATCCTACGTACTTGCTGATAAATCATGTTTTGTTCCAACGCTATTCGGATCACATTTGTCAACTCTTTATTATCCCAAGGCTTAGATATGAAACGGATAATTTCGCCGTCATTCACTGTTTTAACCAGACTCTCAAAATCACTAAAACCGGATAACATTATACGTATACATTCCGGATGATTTTCGCGTACAATTTTTAAGAATTCATGGCCTGACATATTCGGCATTTTTTGATCAGAAATAACAAGATCCACTTCCTCTGTTTTTAGAATTTCCAGGCCTTGTGCCCCGCTTGTAGCAGTTAAAACGTTATATTTTTCCATAGCCAGCGTTCGCTTGATACTATGCAAAACATTTTCTTCATCATCGACGCATAAAATAGTGGCTTTTTTATCCATAATTTCCGCTCCTTGATTATTTGGGATCCTTCTTCGCTTTGCTCATCAGGATGATGGCTCGGAGGGCTGCTTCGAGTTTTCACTTCCTTTTTGAATCAATGGCAACACGATTGTCATTTTCGTTCCTCTACCCACTTGTGATTCAACTAAAATATCTCCACCGTGTAATTTCACTATATCATAACTTATACTCAATCCCAATCCTGTGCCTTTTCCGACATCCTTTGTCGTAAAAAATGGATCAAATATTTTGTTTATTTTTTCTTGAGGAATACCACTACCAGTATCTTCGATATCTATGCACTCATATTTATCTTTAAGATACGTCTTAATTCTTATTTTCCCTTTATCTTGAATCGCTTGGGAAGCGTTCATAACCAAATTCATCACAACTTGGCTAATTTTTTGGGGATGACATTTAATCGCGGGCAATTCTCCAAAATCTTTCTCGAGCTCACACTTATATTTTATCTCATTATTAACAATACTCAGCGCACTTTCAATGACATCATTAACTGAAACAAGTTCCATCTCCTCATCACTGCTTTTCCTAGCAAAGGTGCGCAGATCCAGAACGACCTTTTTAACTCGTTCCAATCCAAGGTTTGACTGGTCTACTAAATTACTAATATCTTTAATGATAAAATCGAAATTATCCTCTTCCTCAAGAATCCTCACTTCCTCAAGAAGAGATTTGCTTTTTTTAATGTCTTCACTTTCGATAGATTTTTTAAGGTTATCTACTATTCGAAAGAACTTCATAAAAGATTCAACATAACCATCCAATGCCTGGACATTACTAGAGA
>JAHJHC010000037.1 GCA_018824145.1 Candidatus Omnitrophota bacterium
CAACAAATAATTCCATCAGGGGAGGATTTGTACCTTCAAGACCTTTCTCGACAGCATCTAAAAAAATGTCAGGAGCTGCCTCGCCAAGTAACGGCAATATTCCTGATAAAGACCACCATCGACAACCAGTCATATCTTCAACCAAAATATCCCGAACCAGAATAGCTATCTTGTCCTGCACGGATTCACCCTGCATTGCCTGGCAATCTTGGTCACCATACCCTCCTAACATTGCCATTGATTCCGTAATGCCCTGCCGTAATATGCCCGAGCAGTTCGTTTTCTTGCCCTTGATATTTGCCATCCATCTCTCAGTAGGAGATATTTCAAAACGCGGGTCCAATTCCCGTAGAACATTTTTTGCTATCGTACAAAAACGGCTTAACAAAGCAGGATTAATGTATTTGCTAAGTAAAGCCCAGGAGTCATGGCGGGAAAAAATCTGCCAAACATTCCCTACACGGCGAATAGCCGGATCATCACACGAACTCAGCAGAGCATAAAGCTTCTGCTCAAACGCTCCGTAATCCAAACCTGACAATTCAGCAATCTTTAAACAATCTTCTTGATTATCGGTCGCCCACCCTCCTGCCAATAAAACAGTAATCACGGGAGCCGAATTTTCGGGCTTTTCCCACAGGGGCATATGTTTTTCATGCGGATTTAATCTGGAATGCCGACGAAGGGGGTTTAAATAGCCTCTGCAAGACCGAACCACTGACTTCGCATCATCGTCAGATAATCCCATACTAACCAATGCCTCTGTTAATTTCTTTTTTTCAGCCAGGCCAATATCAAGAACATCCTGTTGCACGCTTTCAGTGCGAGACTGCGGAAGCAGAACATAATGCCCCTGTTGCACGGCAAGCCCAATATTTCCAGGATTATCATACTGAGGCAAAAGGATTAAAGAATTCTTGGCATAGATGATCTCATCCCACTCTCGTTCTCCCGGTATTATCAGACATCGTGCCTGAAATTCTAAAGACTGTTGCAGAACAGAGAGTGCGAAAGCGTATGATTCCTCCCGTGATTCTGAACGAATACGTATAACTTTGGGGGTAGCCTGCAATTGCTTTATAACTTCTTCTACAGGTTTATCACGACCAGCAATAACCAGGTTAGCCGCAGAAGGGGGATTTGTGGCCAGTCGCCACGAATCCCATGCCTGTTCAACATCAAGCGCACCAGCTGGCCTTTTCCCGATTGTTTTAGCAAACCAACGATGAACAGCTGGACAAAGCTCAAGCCATGTTTTCAAATCATCAGCATCAAGAGATCTTACATCTTTCCATTCTTTTTCAGCTTTTTTCGAGTTTTCCCATTGGTTCTTTTTGGGCCATGAACGAAGCGTAACACACATATAGGTAGCATTATTCATTTCTTCGCCTTTAGTGTCCTTCGTTCTTTTTTGATAATCCTTATCGGCCTTTGATTTAATTTTTTTATCAGTGCTTACTTCCCAAACGCACTTTCCCGAAGGCACAAAAGGATTACCCGTTTTAACACATGATGTTCCATCCCATCCTTTTTTGGAAATGCTTTCGCCGTTGGGGAAGTGGAGCGATGAACAATTTGTACTTGCTAATACTAGTTTCTGGATTAGAAGAGGTAATAATTCTTGAGCTCTTCGCGGATTAGTATCTGCCCAAGATACAATATCCTGAACTGTTGTATGCCAGCCGTTACTCATAAATACACCATTTGAATACCCTTATAGGATTTACCAAACCTTGCTTAAATACTTTACTATAGTCAAATAATACTACTTTTTACCTTAACCCATCAGATATCGTAATTCCATAAAATCTTCAAAACCTTCAATATCATCGTGCGGAACTTGGCCATACGGCCATCCGAAAGTTCGGATGTAGATTTTGCTATTTGTCGAATAGCTTCTTATATTCACCATATCCTTCTTTTTCTAACTCTTCTTTAGGTAAACTACTTACAACTTTAGCGTTTGAATTCACTCAATTTGACCCACCATTGATTAAGGTCTGTTTTTTTTGCCAATCCCCAGAGTCTTCTGGCACTCCTGGTCATAAGGAAAAACGGGGCCTTTTTCATGAATTTACCTGCCTCAAGAAACCCGTGCCCCTGATATTCTTTCGCCTGAATCAGACATTCCAGGATATCAGCGTCTCTAGCAATAATACTCTCTTTTGTCTTCTGGTTCCTATAGGCCTTTCGTATATCCCTCAATTCCTTCTCCATCTGGCTTGGCAGAAAATTTACCTGCTCGTAGAAAACCTTGTCTTCAACTCCCTCTACCTCTATGTAGCGCTGGGCCATTTTGTGCAGGTCAGTTATCCGCGCTTCGTGCATGTCGTTAAAAAGCGTCATCAATAATACCTTATAAGATGAGGCCTTCTCCATACAGGCTAATACGTATCCTATTACCGCACATCTAAAACTGTGCTCTGCTACAGACTCTGCGTCTTTTATCCCCAAGACCGACCAACCGGAACGTTTCAATTGTTTAAGCATTCCTGCCTCAGAAATAAAATCCAAGGCCTTTTTAAAAGATCGGACTTTAACTGCTTTTTTCATCTATCCTCCCCGTTGTTTACATATCTCATGGCAAAAAATAGCACAGGCCATGTTAACATTAAAAGAAAGCTTGGCACCTTTCATCGGGATATGAGCCTTGATATCAAGTAGTTTATCTACTCCATAACGAATGCCTCCTCCCTCGGATCCCAGCACAAGACCCAGAGGAAAAGGTAAAGAGATATTGGTTATATCCCCTGCATCTTCTTTAACAACAGCACCCATAATCCAATACCCGAGATTTTTTGCCTTACGTATAATACTGGCAATATTAGGGACCATAGCTATCGAGATGTGATTTTCGCCCCCTGAAGCCACGTGCAAAACCGTTTCATTAACTTCACAGGCCTGAAATTCAGGGATAACTATACTAAATCCCCCGAAACAAGCTGCTGTCCGGATTATAACGCCTAAGTTATGAGGGTCAGTTAGTCTATCTAAGAATATAATCGTAGATTTAGCGTCTTTAGGCTGATTTAACAAAACGTCAACAGGTGTATATCGAAATCTATCTACCCTGGCAACCATGCCCTGAAGATCTTTATCCTGCCGCATTTTAGACAACTGCGGAAGAGACAAGTATTCCACGGAAACATTTTTCGCCTTTATTAAGTCGACTATACCAGGTGCGTCAAAATTATCCTGTAGAAATACTTTTCTTATACTTTCAGGATTTACCTTTAAGCGTTCAATTATAGAGTTCCTGCCATATAACACCATAAAATCCCTGGCCATCTAATCCTCCGTATACCCCTGTCTTATAAATTTGATATGCCCGCAAGTTGTCCACAGGCAGCCTTTATATCTTTACCTTTAGATTCCCTGAGTGTCACTTTTACACCCATTCCTACTAGTCTTTTCATGAATTCATTTATTTCTCTTTTCGCAGGCGGCTTGTATTCTGTATCAAAAACCGGCGAACATTCTATTAAATTCACCTTTGCTTTTAATCTTTTTGCTATTACTGCAAGTCTCTGTGCCTCCAGCAGGGAATCGTTCTTATCTTTTATTAAAACATATTCAAAGGTAATCATCCTACCTAGAGCCGCCTTATAATTCTGGCATGATGCAATCAACTCTTCTAACGGATACTTTCTGTTAATAGGTACAAGTTCATTTCTTAATTTATTACTTGTGGCATGTAGTGACACTGATAAATTAACCTGGAGCCCCAGATCTTTTAGCTTCTCTATCCCGGGAATTATGCCGCAAGTAGAAACAGTAATCCTTCTGGCCCCTATGTTCAGCCCTTCCTGGCTGTTTATTATCATAATCGCCTTCGACACATTTTTGTAATTGTCCAGTGGTTCTCCCATACCCATAAATACGTAATTCGTTATTTTATGCTTAAGATTATGCTGCAGGAAGATTACCTGGTTTACAATCTCGGACGGAGAAAGATCCCTGACAAAACCCTTTTTGCCGCTTGCACAAAACTGACATTTGAATCTGCAGCCGACTTGCGTGGATAAACATATAGTCTTTCTATTTCTGTTCTTTATGAGGACAGTTTCTATAAAATTTCCGTCCGCGAGTTTAAAGAGGAATTTTTCCGTTCCATCCTCACTTGATTTGAGGTGCTCGGATAATTCCGGAAAGCTTATATAATACCTCTCGGCAAGTTTTTCCTTTAGGTTTTTGGGTATGCCGGAGATATCCTCAAAGCTGGAACCACCTTTTTGATAAAGACTTAGGGATATCTGTCTTGACCTGTAAGATGGCTCGCCAATTTCAATCATCTCTCTATTTAGTTCTTCCAGCGTAAAATCTCTAATATCTCCCTTGGCCATAATCAGAGGTCATTGCTATTTCATCTTGCCTTTCATCATTTGATGGCCCATTTTATCTTTCATCATCGAATCGCAACTCATCTCTTTTTTACTTTCTTTCCAAAGCTCTTTCATCTTATCCTTTTGTTGCGTAGTTAGAAGCCCTTTGAGTGTAGCATACGCATTGACTAAAAATTTTGCCTTTTCCTTCTTAATGTCGTATTTTCGGTCGATTAACTTATCTACTACATCTCTATTGACTGTGTCTTTCTGTAACTCCGTTTCTATATCAAGCGCAAGTATATCAAGTTCTGCTTCTTTCCTTATTAGCTCCTTTTTAGTCTCAATTTTCAAGTCTTTAATCTTTACTACTTGTTCATCAGAAAGTCCTAACTCCTCCTGGCCCTTCAAGATAAAATAGGCCTTATGTGAGAACTTTCCTTCAAGATCTCCGTGGTAACCCTCCATTTTTTCACAGCTGCGAGCATAAGACTCTATTGCAAGGATACCAAAAAACAAAACAAAAACCACTAACGCTGTACTAACAATCTTCCTTTTCATACTACAGCCTCCTCGTTTTTTGGTCTGTTATCATTCTTTAACAGACTCTACCGATTATTAAACACTTGGTTAAGTTCTCCACTCATACATTACCTATACATCAGACTTCTTTGTAACTATTTTTTTAGCGAGTTCTGAATTTGGAATAACTATTTCCCTGTCATCTTTCTTTAATTTTGTTGATGTAAGGCCAATCTCTTCTACCCTCCCAGAGATCAAATCGAATTCAATCCTATCCCCAACTTCGAATTCTTTCATGAGAAACCTTCCGTTTAATACATTGGAAACAATATCTCTTCCTGCGATCATAAAAACTAAAAAAACCACGACTGGTATAATACCAAAGATAATAAACAATGAGTCAGAGATAATTTTCGCAGGGACATTTAAATACTCAAGCGCTATTATAATCGCAAACCCTATTACGGCGTAACGGCTTATTGTACCTAAAAAGGCGTGGAACGGGATATTGGCAAACCGGGCAGTCTTATCAATAAATCTTGAAATAAAACCGCTTACAAATATACTAAGTGCTATTAAGATAATAATAACGATTATATTCGGAATATACAAAATAACCTGCTGTAAAAACTGGGATGTTATATTTAAATCCACAGCATCTTGTGCCATTATCAAGGCATTAAGTAGTATTATCCAGTAGAATACGGAACCAGTAAGAACCGACGGCCTTTTCTCAACCCCTCCTTTTTCTAAAAACTTCTTAAACCCTATCTTTTCGGAAAGCACATCAAATCCCAAAGCCCTAAGGAGTTTTACAGCTATTTTCTTTACTATAACAGCTGATATCCAGCCTAAAACAATAACTGCAAAAGCAAAGACAATGCCTGGTCCGTGTTTCACGATAAATTCGTACACCTGATTTATTGACTGGAACACGAGGTTATCAAAAATCTCAATAAATTTTGCCATAGCAGATCCCCCTATTCTTCTTTAAAGAAATCTTTTAACTTATCTAAAGGTTTCTTAATAAGCCCCTCTCCTTTATCGAATATTTCCTCTATCTTCTCTTCGGATTTTTCAGCTAACTTGTCTGTTACATTGTCTATTTTCTTTAGTATACCCTCTCCTTTCTCCAGCTCTAACATCATAAAGTCAGCCGCGCCTGCAACACCTGTCTGCGGGTTAAGGTCATTCTTCAACTGCATGATTACTGCTACAGGAGTCGCTGCAGCAGGCTCTTTAACTTTCAAAATGAAAAAAATCGTCAACACCTGTAATATTGCCGACACTATAAAAATCACATGAAGATTGGTTATGGTATAAGCCGATACTGAAAATGCAAAACCTTGCATTGCCTTTGATATTATGCCTCCGGCAATAGGCGCAACCGCCCCTACAAGACCCGTGATAGCAGCGAATAACGCCAGATAAACTGATCTCCCTTCCTGCGGTGAGAGTTTAATCAGTATATTGAACTGCGATAATGCTGTGCCTGCCATAAAGGCCCCTGATAATATATGAGCGGCCATAACTGGGATATAATAACCTCCGGGGAGGGCTAAGACCCATACAAAAGGTACGATTATAAGAATCCATCCTGAAACAATTATAACCGGTTTATTGCCCATTTTATCCGATATCGGCCCCCATATCTTCATCATAAAAAGCGTAGCAAGCGTTGCAAAAGTCCCAAATATCGTAATATCTGAAAAACTAACCTTCAGGTTTTCAATCATGTATACGCCATAGAAAGGGGCTGCTATCTGAATAGCAAACATCCAGGCTGAAACAAAAAGTATAAGTGTGAGAAAATTCCTGTCTTTTAAGGGAGAAAAAAATACATTAAAATCAAAAGAGCTCTCTTTCTCTTTTTTTATACCTTCGATTTCCGGGATACGCGAAAGAAAGAATATTGATAAAAGACCAAAGGCAAGGCCTACGACAAAAAGCAAAATAAAACCATAAGGGTTTTGTTCCGAAAACTTCTGTTCCCATAAGGTTATAAACTTGCCTCCCAGCAGTACGAAAACCATGCTGCAGGCAGAAGCAATCATGTTACGCTTTCCAAAATAACTGCCCCTGATATTTTCAGGGACTAAATCGCTCATCCATGCAAGCCACGAGACACCAGCCAATGACCCGAAAACGCTTGATATGGCAATTACTGCTACAAGTACCCATATCTTAAAATCCGCAAGGGGAGCAAATATGGCAAATGGCAATAGTATTATCAAAATCCAGAGCCCCCTGCTCATTATAATAGATAGAAAACAAAGCATCTTCTTCTTACCGGTCTTTTCTATAATAACCGAGCCGAAAATCTGCACAAGATTTGCAAACATCGGCAATGCCGCTAAGATACCGATCTGCTCGGGGGCGGCCTTTAAGATTTTAATTGCAAAACCCATTAAAAACATGCCGCCTGCCAGAGATCCCATGATAGCGGAAAGCGCACCGTCAATAATAGAAAAATTAAGGGCCTTATTGCGAATATTTGTATCCATGAATTATTCTCTACTTTTCTTTGCGATTGAAACAATAGTACCTATAATAAAACCTACTAAAAGAGAAACAAATATAACAATTGCCCTGCTTGTTTCAAAAGACCATATTAAAAACTGGACTTTAACTACTTCATAATTTTGGGTAGCAAAAATCACTAATAACGACATGAGCAATAAAACCACTATCCATCTCCAATTCATTATATACCCCCCTGTTACTAAAAAGCCTTCTTATATTTTAAAAGCACAGAATCATTTGTAGTTATGTTATCCCGGCTCTCTTTAGTGCTTTCCTGTTTCAACTCTTTCCCTGCCTCAAGGGAAACGCTCTCGCTTACTTTATGCTCGGCTTTTAATTTCTGTGTCGTAGCAGCATCTTGTTTCTCTTCAATTGCATAGTTCAATTCTGTCTTGCCGGATATATCCCTTTTCACACCGACACCCTTTGTCTTTGTCTTATCATCAAACTGAACTGTAATGCCTGTTGATCTAAAAAAATTGGCTAATTTACCGCCTGAACCGGCAAATAAAAAATAATCCATAAAGTCCCTTACTACCTCTACCGACATCTGGCCTTTTGCCAATGCCTCTTCTGTTATATTCCAGCTTTTGTTTGTTGCTAGCATCAATAATAACCGCTCCTTAGCTAAAGACGGCTCTGAGGAAAGCCTCAAATCAGGCCTCTCTATATTTCCTTTCAAGACTATCTTAATATTTATATTTTCCACTTTTGCGGTACCCTGCAAGTCAAACGAAGGCAATTTAGGGTTACCATCAAAAACAATCTTACTATCCGAAACCCTTATAACTGCAGTCTTGTGGCCTTTTATATAACCGCTGTTTAAAAACACCTCTCCATACATCTTCATATCCTGCCTCATATCCTGTATCCTCAAATCAAATGAAACAGAAGATTCTGTCAAAGAAAGGATATCTCGTGAAAGGCTTTCTATCTGAAATTCGCCCGTAAATCTCGGCTCATGCAAAGTCCCTTTCACAAACACATCTATATCGTTCACAGTGCCGTTTATCTTCTTTAAGGCCTTATTTCTATCAAAAAGATTTATAAACGGGTAGACATCAATTGCTTTAGAGTAAACATTGAAATCCAAGGAGCCATCTTTATAAACTCCCTGGAAAAGAACCGGTTCAGAATCAGGAATTTTAATCTTTCCGTTTTGTACCCCGGCATAAATACCTTCCGGGCTGAAAGGATTCATATCTATATCAAGCTTTTTTATTTCCACAAAACTGCCTGAAGGAAAATATCTTAAATTATTAATATTGATCTCATGAAATGATAGGGCTTGGGATATTGTTCCGTCTATCTTCTCAATTTCGACCTTTTCGGATTGTGTATATCTGGAAATCAATAATTTTGTAATTAAGCC
>JAHJHC010000038.1 GCA_018824145.1 Candidatus Omnitrophota bacterium
GCCAAAATTTTCCTGATGTGCCAGACAGCGCTAGCCCTCTGGCAAAAAGACGAGCGAGCTCAAAAACAGAGTCCGCCTGAGGCAGACGTCCCTGAAACCCACTGACCAGGGTAGTGCAAATACGTAGAGTTGTGATGCAACTATCCAAATAGTGAAAATTATAGTGAAAATTATTAAAAAAAATCTTGTTTTTTTTATTAATCTGTATTAAAATAAAAACAGTCATGAAGATATTTGTTTCAATTTTATTTTTTGTGTGTTTATTTTGTCCTTTTCATGCCTTTTCCGAAGAGATAGAAATAGATTCCGAGGTCTTTAGTGTAGAACCCGGGCAGAATTTCTTTATAATCAAGGCTGGGGAGGCTCTGGGAGTAGAGATAGGTGACGGGTTGATAGTGCATAGAGATGGGGAAAGGATCGCAGCGGCATATATCGTAGAAATAGGACCGGAACTTTCTGCCGTAGAGATAATCGATATAGAAAAAGGCAAGATGATCCAGGAAGGTGATAGCATATTGATCGTCAAGAAGGTAGGCCTCGAACCTAGATATGATACAGGGTCGGCATATACCGAAGCTGAAGAAGATATCTCTCTTTATCAGGATTTCGAAGGCCAATATCCCGGTATTTTAGCAGAGCAGGATTTACTTATAATGGATATAGAGAGGGATCCTAAGAGGGTATTCACTTACTGCGGAGTAGTCCTGAGAGAAAACGGCTTTTCGATTATTGCGTCTAATAGGGCTGCGGGAGTATTACAGGCGACAAAGCCGATCGATCTGTCTTTAATAGGTGAGCTATGGGCTGATGCATTTGCGGAAATCGATCATAAGCTTTCGGTATCGTTTGAAATAAGAGGTGAGGGCGATTTTTCGAGATTGACTATATCATCGTTTCAGGAACACTCGCAAAAAGACAAATTCGTAAAACGCGCAGTGACTGAATTTTCAACACATTATAACGAATTGCTTGAGCTGGCTTCTCAAATTAAAGAGCGTTCAGAATATTGAAAGAAAGAAAACACACTAAATCGTTATTAAATATATATAATCTATTATACAGGCGGTTTGGACCGAGGCATTGGTGGCCCGGCGATACCAGATTAGAGATAATAATCGGCGCAATACTGACTCAGAACACATCATGGGGGAATGTAGAAAAGGCAATCGCAAATTTAAAAAAAGAGAAACTTATGAAGGTTGAAAAAATCTCTCGAATCCCCGCAAATAGACTTTCTGAATTGATAAAGGCCTCCGGCTACCACAATATAAAATCCCAACGGATTAAAAATTTTTTAACGTTTCTGAATGCCAGCTATAACGGAAGCATAAGCAGGATGTTCACGACTGAAACGCATAAGCTCAGGGGGGAGCTGCTTGATGTAAAAGGGATAGGGCCGGAGACAGCGGACAGTATCCTGTTATATGCCGGTAAGAAGCCTTTATTCGTAGTCGACGCGTATACTAAAAGGATCTTTTCAAGGCACGGATATATCCGGGAAGACTCGGATTACACAGAGATGCAGGAGTTTTTTTTAAAGAATCTCCCGCAGGATGTAAAGTTGTACAATGAATATCACGCCTTGATAGTAGAACTGGGGAAGAATCTATGCAGGTCAAAAAGGCCATTGTGTAACGAATGCCCCATACAAGGAATAAAAAATGCCTGAAGAAAAAAAAGAACAAAAAATAGTCGAAAAACCCGCGAATTGCATGAAGTGCAATAAACGGCTCCAGAGAAAAACTTGGTATTTTAGGAATGGGGGATACTATTGCAGCAAGAGATGTTGGAAGCTGGCTGCTAAAACCCCGGCTAAGGCCTAATTACAAAGACGTCATTGCCGGTCTGGGCTAGTCGAGGGAGAAGGACTCTGATAAATGATAGAAGAGCGACGTAAACATCAACGGACAAAGAGGCAGGTACCTCTTAAGATAGCTGATAAGACTTTTGATGTAATAACCGAGACTGTAGATATGAGTCCGTCCGGTATATATTGTCGTATTACCAGACTCCTGCCTCTTATGTCAAAGATAGAGGTAGTGCTCTTACTCACTTCGAAATCCAATCGAAGACATACACGGAAAATAAGGTGTCAGGGCGTGGTAGTGCGCTCAGAGCCTATTATATTAAAAGACACTGAAAAGGCCCATTACAATGTAGCAATATTTTTTACGTCGATCTCAAAAAGAGACCAGAAAACAATAGCTTCATACCTGGATTCGGGTAATTCACATAAAGAAGAGGTATGGATAACCAACTGAGCAGTCAGGGAGTTTTTTCGTCTCTCCGACTGCTCATCCTGAGGAGTAAAACGACGAAGGATCTCAGAGAGCCTTCATTTAACCCATGCAGACGAAGATAGTAAAGATAGAAAAACCCCGGGAAGTAAACATAATAATAGGGCAATCGCATTTTATTAAGACCGTTGAAGATATTTATGAGGCGCTTGTCAATTCAGTGCCCGGGATAAAATTCGGTATTGGATTTTGCGAGGCCTCGGGGCCGTGTCTAGTGAGAAGCGAGGGTACGGATGAAGAGCTGAAAGGATACGCGGCTAAAAACGCACTTTCTATTGCCGCCGGGCATTCATTTATAATCATCCTGAAAGACACCTACCCTATTAATGTACTTAAAGCTATAAAAGATGTCCCTGAAGTATGCAATATATACTGTGCTACGGCAAATGACGTAGAGGTGATCCTGGCTGAGACTGAAATGGGAAGGGGTATATTGGGGGTAATAGACGGCATGAAGGTTAAAGGCGTTGAAGCTTCAGAAGATGTGCAGAAGAGAAAAGACCTCTTGAGGAAGATAGGATATAAATTGTAGCTATATATGGGGAAGGCAAAAGCGCCTGATCGTGTAAAGTTAGTTATTGGGATGTTGGCAAAGGATAAAAAACTCTTCGAGAGAATCGAAGAGTTTTTTGTTAAGAAGTTCGGGACAATAGATTATAAAAGCCCTGTTCTTTTATTCGACCATACGGATTATTATAGAGAAGAGATGGGGGCCTTGCTGAAAAGAAAGTTCGTTTCTTTCAAAAAACTTATCCTGCCGGACCGCATATCAAATATAAAAGTCATGACGAATTCCTTCGAAAAAAAATTCAGCACGGTAAAAAACGGCTGTTTGAAGAGGCAAATAAATATCGATCCCGGATACATATCGTATTCGAAGCTGATCCTCGCTACTACCAAAAATTATTTCCATAGGATTTATTTAAATAAAGGGATATATGCGGAAGTCACGCTTTTCTGGAGAAAAGGCGGTTTTCATCCTTTCCAGTGGACATACCCGGATTATAAAACCGCGGCATATATAAAGATTCTAAACACAATAAGAAACGCGTATATGAAAGAGAGGGTATCCGGTGAAGGATAGAAAAAAGGCATATTCCAGACAGAAACATATGCTTACTATGATCAATATCTTTTTATCACCCCTTATACTGATCTTATTTATACTTGCAGGGGTGGCGGCATATTTTAAAAATATGTCGTTAGGTATCTCCGCCAATATTTATCTGAATCTATTGATTTTTTATGCACTTATCAGCATGGCCTATTATTTAGCGAAGATACCTCTGGAGTATTATTCAGGGTATATGCTTGAGCATAAATTTTCCCTTTCCAACCAATCCCTGAAAGATTGGATGATAAGGGA
The DNA here is from genome assembly GCA_018824145.1 of Candidatus Omnitrophota bacterium. Taxonomy (GTDB): domain Bacteria; phylum Omnitrophota; class Gorgyraeia; order Gorgyraeales; family Gorgyraeaceae; genus JAHJHC01. The sequence continues at coordinate 3,664 of JAHJHC010000038.1, forward strand.
GGTGAAAAAAGGCATGATCGGTTTTATTATCAGTATCCCGTTTGTTTTCTTATTGTATGCCTTCATAAAATACTGGCCTTTATATTGGTGGGCATTGGCGGGGTTTGTGTGGTTTTTTATGTCTATATTGCTGGCTAAATTCGCGCCCATAGTGATACTGCCGCTTTTTTATAAATATTCCCCCATCGGGAATATGGAGTTAAAAGACAGGCTCTCCAGGCTCGTTAGAGAGGTAGGAGTCGAGACGAGCGGGGTATATGAGATCAATATGAGCAAAGACACTAAGAAAGCAAACGCAGCCGTGATAGGGATGGGTAAACAAAAGAGGATAGTGCTCTGTGATACGCTCCTTAAAAATTTCAGTGAAGATGAGATAATCTCTGTCATGGGGCATGAGCTGGGACATTATAAGTTGAAACATGTATTGAAGTCAGTCCTGTTCGGGGGCATTTTGCTCGTCTCGACTTTTTTTCTTACTAATATTGTTTTTCTCAGATTACATGATATAGTTGGATATGCGTCGCTTCTTTACGACTTTGAGTCATTGGTATTGATATATGCGATCATATCGGGCTTAAATATAATCACGCTGCCTGTACATAATCTGTTTTCAAGAAAGCTTGAAAAGGTAGCGGATGAATTCACATTAAAGATCACGGATAATAAAGAGGCCTTTATATCTACCATGAAAAAACTGGCGGATCAGAATCTTGCGGATGTGGATCCGGGTAAATTCTATGAGATAATGCTATACAGCCATCCTCCGATATCTAAGAGGATAGCTTTTGCAGAATCTTTCAAAAAGCGATGAAAAGCAGGGTATATCTTAAAAGGATCAGTGACTGGACATCTGTGGATGAGATAAAAAAAGGTCTTTTATCTCTGTGGCAGCATATGGATACAGGGGATACTTTTATAAATAAAGGAGACTTCGCAGCCCTAAAATTGACCTTTGGAGAAGAAGGTAGCTCAGGTTATATAAAGGCAGGATGGCTTTCGGATCTTATAGAATCCCTCAGGCAAAAGACAGAAAATCTGTTTGTGATCGAGACCAACACGCTTTATAGAGAAAAAAGGTCCAATGCCGTAGGTCATCTTAAGGTTGCTCATTTGCATGGCTATGATATACAGACACTGGGTATCCCTATAATAATAGCAGATGGCCTTAAAGGACGTAGTAGCCAGAATGTGTCGATACGGGGAGACCATCTTGATAGCGTCAAGCTTGCAAAGGCAGTTTCGGAAAGTGATGCTATTATCTCTCTTTCACATGTAACCGGGCATTGCCAGACAGGTCTTGCTGGTACGCTCAAGAACCTGGGTATGGGGTGTGCAGCGCGTTCAGGAAAGCTTGTGCAACATTCCAAGACATTACCTGAGATAACCCTTGAAAAGTGCATAGGTTGCGGGTCGTGTATGGAAGTATGCCCTGTGAATGCAATAGGCCTTAAGAGGAAAAAGGCCATATTGGTAAAAGAGAGGTGTATTGGTTGCGGTGAATGTACGGTCTCTTGCCAGTCAGGCGCAATCGAGATCAAATATGATGAAAGTATTGTAAAGCTGCAGGAAAAGATGGTAGAATATGCCTTAGGTGTTAAAAATATCTTTAAATCCAAGATGGCATGTATAAATTTTTTATACAATATAACGAAAAACTGTGATTGCATGTCAAAGAATGAAGCCAGCCTTGTGCCTGATATAGGAATAATAGGGGGGATGGATCCTGTTGCGCTCGACAAGGCATCGTTGGACCTTGTGGGGCTCGATACATTTAAAAAGATTTTTCCGGAAGTGGATCCTTTGATACAGATACGCCATGCAGAAAAGGTGAAATTGGGATCCAGTGAATATGAGGTGATAGAGATCTAA
>JAHJHC010000039.1 GCA_018824145.1 Candidatus Omnitrophota bacterium
ACAAGTCTGTGAGGAAATTTTAAGACAATGCGTTTAGAAACCATATTTACCTCCGATTAACATATCTCCATATCTCCGGAAACACCAAAATCATCTTTATAAATTATCAATGCGCCTTTTACACCTTTAATAGATGTTGCAAATTCAAGACCGGGGCGAAGATCTGATTTTTCTTTTACTCTATTACACGTAGCAGTTGCAACTGCATCTGCTAAAGACGTAGACTTAGAGATTATAACACAGGCATCAGCTTTTCCAAAGCTTAAAGAATGGCCGATTGTACCTGACGAGGTGCAGATGCCCAGCGGCGTATCCTGCGGCCTTATCTTTATATGTAGTCTATTTGTCAAAGACGAGCTTCCTGCAAATACTGCTACGGTACGCTCTATATCTGATTTTATAAATATATCCCCTCCATTTTCTATTACAATCTGTCCAGAATAAGATAATAGTCCTTTCCCTACAAATTCTGCAATTGCGCCTGCCACACTTGCCATTGGGCCTACCCCTGCTATTGACGCAGCATGAATCATGTCTTTTATAATCAAAGGGGCATGGATATCTACTTCCAATGGCTCAAGGCTAGTCTTAAAATTAGGGTGTAATTTTATATAGTGCGCTATTTCATCTCTATATTTTCTTACAAGAGTCTCGGCATCCTCTTTTACATCCTTTTCAGCAGCAATAAAAATATCTGTCTCGCCCAGAACGATTTCCTGAGAAATAAGGTCGCCTCTATTCGACCATTCCCTATAAAACCTTTCTTGGAACTCTTTGCCTTTAGTCATACTACTTCTACTGATTCAACACTTATACCTGAGCCTGCAATCACATCGTTTAACTTACTGCGACAGGCAGGACACCCAGTTATGCCGTCTTTGGCTGAAAACTCGTAGCGGCAATCCTTACATCTAAACCTTGCCTCAACTTTTTTAAAGTTCAATACTGCATTCTCTAGAGAAGTGCCTTTTGTACGTTCTCTAAAGTGAAACTCAAAATGGTCAGGTGTAACATGCTCTAATTCACCTATCAATATATTGACACTTTTAACCTTGGAATCTTCGTTTATATCTTTAAGCTTGGCCTTAATTATACAAAGTATGTCGTCTACAAGTCCTATTTCATGCATAAAATGATCCCGCCCGAGGCGGGAGAATTTAACATATCCGCGGCAACTGCTCTCCCGTCAACATATCCAAAATCCTTGTTCCTCCGGCCTTAGTCTTTAAATAAACTTTCCTATCTCTTCGTGTCTCAACTTCGCCTATAATCTTACTGTCTCTTCCGAGAATATGTTTTTTCATACGGCCTAATACTTTTGATGCTGATTTTGCCGAAACTATAAGTACTATCTTACCTTCATTCGCCATATATAAAGGCTCAAGACCTAATATCTCACACAGGGCCTTTACTGGTTCTTTTATAGGGATCTGCGATTCATCTATACCTATATTATAAGACGATTCCATGCTGATCTCGTTTAAAGTCGTAGCAAGGCCGCCCCTTGTAGGGTCTCGTATGAACTTTATATCCTTACATATAACTGATGAGACTAAACCATTTATAGGCGCACAATCGCTAAGGAGTCTTGAGCTAAATTTCAGTTCTTCCCTTGCCAAAAGCACTGCTGCACCGTGATCTCCTATTGTACCACTTACTATAACCTTATCACCGGGCCTTATATAATCGACTGATAGCCTTGCTTCTTTAAATACCTCCCCTATACCCGAGGTATTAATAAAAATTTTATCTGCCGCGCCTTTTTCGACAACCTTAAAATCCCCTGTTACTATACTCACACCTGCTTTCTTACATGCGGCTTTCATAGACAATGTTATCTCTTCAAGTTCATTATAACTAAACCCCTCTTCGACTATCATACCACAGGATATATATTTGGGCCTTGCCCCACTTACGGATAAATCATTAACTGTGCCACATATAGATAACTTTCCTATATCACCACCCGGGAAAAATATAGGATTAATAACATATGAATCTGTAGTATACGCAAATCTTTCAACACTAGTATGGATAAGCGTAGAATCGCCTAGCTTGTTTAAAAAAGGATTGCCGAAATTCTTCACGAAAAGCCCTTTTATCAGATCATGCATTAATTTCCCGCCGCTTCCATGAGATAAAGTTATTCTTTTCATTGTCATGTTTTCATCCGATATTTATAATATGCAGCACACGTGCCTTCACTGGAAACCATGCACGAGCCTACAGGAGTTTGGGGAGTACACCTCTTACTAAATAATTTACAATCAACTGGCGTCTTTATACCCTTAAGCACACTACCGCATATACAACCTGTATCAGGCCTTGTCTTTATACCAGGTAAACGAAAACTAGCCTCAGCATCAAACATATTATACCTCTTATTCAAAGCCAATCCACTCTGAGGAAGGATGCCTATTCCCCGCCATTCAGAATCCTTTGGAGAAAAAACTTCTTTTATTAGCTCAAGGGCCTTTTTATTGCCATATTTTTTGACCACCCTTTTATATTGGTTCCCGACCTTTGATTTTTTTGATCTAATCTGTTCAATAAGCATTAGAATACCCTGTAATATATCCAGGGGCTCAAAACCCGCTATCACACAAGGCCGGCCGTATCTCTTAGCAATAAGGTTATAAGGCATTGTACCTATGATAGTGCTTACATGTGCAGGGCATAAAAAACCATGTATATTTACCTCAATATCCTCTACCAATGCTTTCATAGCAGGTATAATGAGTTTGTGTCCGGCATATATAAAAAAATTCTTCAGCCTTTTCTTTTTTGCGTATATTACACTCGTTGCGACTGTGGGAGAAGTAGTCTCAAAACCTATACCTAGAAATATTATCTTTTTATCACTATTTTTTTCAGCTATATCTACTGCATCCAATGCAGAATACACTAAATTTACCAGCCCCCCCTTCGACTTCTCCTTTTCAAGGCTTGAATAAGAGCCAGGGACCTTCATCATATCTCCGAAAGTCACTACAATAGTGCCATGAAGTCTGGATAAGGCTACAGCCTTATCAATATAGGCCTTCGGCGTAACACAAACCGGGCAGCCAGGGCCAGAAATAAGGCTTATATTTTCCGGAAGCATGTCTTTAATTCCAAACCTCCCTATTGACATGGTATGAGTCCCGCATACCTCCATGAGATTTATATGAGGCAAACCCACGGCTTCCTTAAAAATGGCTCTGGAAATCGACCTTGCAATCTTGTTATCCCTGAATTCGTCTATATACTTCATTGGATCTCTTCCAGCATACGCAGTGTTTCCTCTGCTTTTTTGGGATCGATCTTTTCTATTGCAAAACCAGCATGGACTATTACATAATCTCCGAGGTTAACCCTATCCAACATATTAATAGCGATACTACGTCGTATTTGTCCGGCAGTTACTATTGCCCTATCATTCTCTATTTTCAATATTTTCATCGGAATACCAAGACACATGCAACTCAACTCCTCGTTCTCTAGCGTATAGCGTTTAGCGGATAGAAAAATAAAAAAATCTATTTTTTTTCACACTATACGCTATCCGCTATTACAGCCTGTCCCAATGCAATGCTACCATCATGTGTTGGAAAGTTCTTGTGAAAATATACCCCGAAACCTTCCTTTTCTAAAAGAGGCTTGGTGTGATTCGTTAAATATCTATTCTGGAATACTCCCCCGCTTAAACAAACCCTGCTTATCTTGTATCTTTCTTTCAATAATACGCAAACATCTTTTATCATACGGCACACCGCATTATGAAATTTCAAAGATATCACTCCTTTAGGAACTCTATTCTTTAAGTCTTCAACAATCCCTTTAACAACCTTATCAGGAACTATAACAAAAGGGGTTCTCTTTATATCTATACCAAACTTATAACTGTCAACTGTGAACCGTGAACTGTGAACTACCCTTATTGCTTTTTCTAATTCCACAGCTGCCTGGCCTTCATATTGTGCCTCCTCACAAATGCCAAGTATAGACGAAACAGCGTCAAAAAGTCTACCTATGCTCGAAGTCAAAGGTGAATTTATCTTTTTATTCATAACCTGGATAAGAATCTCCGCGACTTTCTTATCTAAGCCGGTTAAAAAGTCAATCTTTAAGTCCCGGAATCCAGCATCATAGACACTATATAAATAACTCAACCCCATACGCCATGGCTCTCTAACCGCAGCATCTCCTCCCGGCATAGGTATGTACTGTAAATGAGCAACCCTTTCAAAACCCCTTTTGACGGTCCCTATGAAAAATTCGCCTCCCCATATATTTTCATCCAGGCCAAAACCTGTACCATCAAAGGCAACACCTATCACATCACCTTTGATATTGTTATCAACTATACAACTCGCTACATGGGCCTCATGATGCTGAACTTTTTTCACCCTTAGTCCTTTATCCAGTTTGACTAAATCATTAGCAAATTTAGTGGATCTATATTCTGGATGAAGATCACAGGCAATAAGCTCCGGTTTTATCCTTAATTTTTTCTTTAATCTCCGCAATCTTCTCTCAAAAAGTTTGAAATTTTCTAACTCATTCAAATCTCCGTTAGCCTCAGAAAGATATGCGACATCCTTGTCAACTATGCAAAAGCTACTCTTCGACTGGGGGCCTAATGCAATAATTTTGGATTTTAGCGAAGAAGGTAAATTTATTTTTGTAAAGCACATAACACTTTAATAACAAAACTCAAAGCACAAATTCCAAATGACAAAACCTTTGTTTTGGAATTTGTCCGCCTGAGGCGGATGAATTTATTTTGGATTTTGTGCTTTGGTATTTGTCATTTTATTTCAAGGTATCCTTTGCTAATCTTTGTACTATTTGGAAATTTAGGTTACACTTTTAGTAGCACCTAGGCTAGCAGGTCTTGGGGACGTAAAATTGCCCCAGCGTGGCAATTTTACTCTGTTTTTCTGCTCGCTCGTCTTTTTGCCAGAGGGCTAGGGCTGTCTGGCACATCAGGAAGATTTTGGCAAAAGTCCGCAAGGATTTACGGCGAGCTTCGATCATGTATCCAGGCGCTAGCGTACCACAGAAGCGAGCCGTAAACCGTAGCGGACGGCAAAATCATTCCAGTGCCAGGCAGCCCTAGCCCTCTGGCAAAAAGACACCATGCTTGCTCGCACAAAAGAAGCCCCAAGACCTGCTAGCCTAGGTGCTACTAATCATGACAATATATATGTATCCCATCATTTAAAATATTACATCCTTTGCTAATCTTGCAACCAAAGCAAGCTTTTTGAGTATCTCCTCTGTCAATTTTTCGGATAGGGTACCCATTCCACAACTTGGCGTGATTAAAGAATTAGAAAGCAATAAATCTCGGGGGATCGACTTCTTCTCTAATTTTCTTATTTCTTCCGATAATCTATTAAAAAGTGACTCCTCAGTTTCTTCTAGAACTGCCTCAGACGTAGGAATAATACCCCACGCCAAGATCCCACCCCTTCTTAAAAATTGCGCTATATCTTTAGGATATAATGAAAGGGTATCCGAATATGCGTATGCATCAAAATTTATAATATCGATACCTGTCTCTGTAAGAAGAGACCAGTCTGTATTTCCGCAACAATGGACTCCACTTAAGGCAGCTTTCGAATGTATCTTATCTATAAGAGCGCTCAACATCAATATAACATCTTG